>NZ_BAABDK010000006.1:0-58603 GCF_039539585.1 Hymenobacter glaciei
GTGTTTACTCGACTCATTCCGCAAATAACGAGCATAATGCAAACTAATTCATCCGACCTACTTAATGCGGCTAACCTTTCGTTTGACCCAACCAGTGGTTATTTTGGTACGGCGGTATTCACGTACGCGGCCATTGATAATACCGGCGTCGAAAGCAACCCGGTAGGCTACGGCATTCCGGTAACCAGTGCTTCGTGCAGCACCGGTACGGCTACCAGCCAGCGCAGCATCCTCGACTTTACCACCCGTGCCATCGGCGAAAACTTCGCTGCCACAAAAACCATTACCGTGGACGGGGTAACCATTACGGCCAGCCCGGCCGCTTTTCCCTTCACCACCGGAACCAACACGCAAAGCTCGTTTGATATACAGGACATAGCCGGCCTGCCGGGCAAAGGCCTGGCGTGGCAGCAGAATTACAATACGGGCTCTTCCAAAAATTCGACCGCTACGTTCACCTTCAGCAAGCCGGTGGCCAATTTCACCCTAACCCTGGGTGACATCGACCGCAATACGACGAACAACGCCGACCAGGAGTACATCGACCGCATGGTGTTCAACGCCTACGATGCCAACGGCAACCTGATAACTTTATCTGCCAGTAACGTGAGCGCCGGCTCGGCCAGCTCGTTCACGGGTGGCAATGCCGTGACGGCCAATGCCAACCTGACCTCCGACCCCGCTGGCAACGTGACGGTTACTTTTCCGCAGTCGATTACGCGCCTCACGCTCATTTACAGCAACCAAACGGCTAACGCGGACGCGGGCTTTCAGTTTGTATCCATTCCGCAGTTTGCGTGGTGCAACGCGGCCGCTGCGGCCGCGGTAACCACCACGCTCAGCGGGCCTTCTTCCGTACTCGTTGGCCAGACGGTGACTTACACCGCTACTACTACCAACAACGGCGGCCTGACGGCTACCAACAACGTGGTTACGCTTACCCTGCCCGACAAGCCGGCCGCTGGTAACGTGACCGTCACCAATGGCACGTACAACCCCACAACCGGCGTCGTTACCTTCAACGCCCAGGATTTGGCCGCCGGGGCCACGGCCACCAACAGCGTGAGCTTCGTGGCGCAAGTGTCGCCGAGTACCGTATCGGGCACGGCCGCCAGCACCAGTAGTGCTTTCGATGCCGATGCCAGCGACAACAACGGCACTTCTACAAGCGCCACGGTGACCACAACGGTACTGCCCATCGCCGACGTGACGACGACCGTAACGCCTTCGCAGGCCGTGGCCGTGGCCGGGCAGCCCATCAGCTTTGCCGTTGCCTACACCAACAATGGCCCGAGCACGGCCCCGGGCTACACGCAGGCGCTTCAGTTGCCTGCGGGCCTGGGAGCCAGCAATGTTACCTTCTCGAGCTTGCCCGCCGGCGTAACGGCGGCCTACAACAACGCGACCGGGGCAGTGACCTTTACCGGGGCGCCCACTACGTTGGCCAACGGCGCCAGCCAGAACCTGACCGTGAACATTGCCAGCGTACCGAGCGGGCTGGCCAGCATCTCCGTGAAGTCGACGGTGGGCACCAGCGCCAGCCAGGGGGGCGATACGGCTCCGAACTCGGCCACGAGCACCGTGCCCGTAGCTACCCCAACCGACCTGTCGACGACGATTAGCGGCCCGACCTCGGCCACTCAAGGCAACCAAGTGACGCTGAATGTGACCACGACCAACAACGGCCCCGCTACTGGCTACAACGTGGTGCAAACAGTGCAACTCGCCACTGGCCTGACCAACGTTTTTGTGTCGAATAACGGCGTTTACAACTCGGGCAACGGTGTGGTAACTTTCCCCGCTCTGCCGGCTCTGGCCAGTGGCCAGACCGCCATCAACTACATCAGCTTCACGGCTCCGGCGGCCGCCATGACCCCGACCGCCACCGTAACGCCCAACACCACCGCCACCGGCGACACCAACCCGGCCAACAACACGGCCTCACTGAACGGCGTGCCTGGTGGCAGCCTTGCCATTAATCCCGCGTCGGCCAACGTAGCCAACCTCTACACCACCATCACGCCCTCGGCCCTGACGGTGAGTGCCGGTTCTAACGTAACCCTGACGGTCGTAACCGGCAACGCCGGCCCTTCGGCTGCCAGCAACGTGGTGGAAACGGTTCAGTTGCAGCCCGGCCTGAGCGGCCTGCTCATCAACGGAGCTGCTGCTACCGGCCCGGCCGTAGGCAACGAAGTGCCCTACGCCAACGGCAACAAGTACAACACCCAAACGGGCGTGGTGACGTTTGCGGCCCTGACCTCGCTGGCCAGCGGAAGCACGGTTTCCAACACGCTAACCTTCCCGGCTCCGGTTACGGTGAGCGGCCAGTTGCCCGCTACGGCAGCCGTTAGCTCGACCTCGCCTACGCTGGCCCAGGCCACCGCCGACCCAATACCAGCCGACAACGTGGCTTCGACCAAGGTAACCGTGACGCAGACCAGTGCCGACCTGGCCGCCGCCATCAGCGGCCCCGCTTCGGTGGTGTTTGGCCAGCCCGTAACCTACACGGCAACCTTTACCAACAACGGTGTGAGTGCTGCCAGCAATGCTGCCGCTACGGTGCAGCTGCCGGCCGGTTTAAGCAACGTTTCGCTCAGCCAGGGTACTTACGATGCCGCTACTGGCGTGGTGACGTTCCCCACGGTAGCTTCGGCTGCCCCCGGCTCGGCGCTGTCGTACACGATTTCGTTTTCGCCGCCTACAACCGGCACCTACAACGCTTCGGCCAACTACACCAGCAGCAGCCCCGATGCTACGCCGGCCAACAACACGGCCAGCACCAGCACCACGGTACTGCCGGCGGCCGACCTGGCGGTTCTGCTCAACGCCCCAGCAACGGCGGCCACCGGCGGCGCGGTTACCTACGTGGCCGAAACCACCAACAATGGCCCACAGACGGCTACTTCGGTCGTGACAACCATTCAGCTCCCCGTAGGGCTGGCGTTGGCTTCGGTTACGAGCAGCGGCGGCACCTATAGCCCTACTACCGGCCTGGTTACGTTCAACACGGCTTCGCTGGTTAGCGGCGCCAGTGTCAGCAACTTCGCTACCTACACCAATACCAGCGCTACTACCTTCACTGGTCAGGCTGTGGTGAGCAGCGCCATCGCGGACCCGAACTCGGGCAACAACACGTCGAATACGTCCACGACCATCACCACAACCACCGGGGTGACTACAGTTGACATCCTCACCACCCTCACCGGCCCAGCGGGCACGGTAGCACCAGGCAGCCCGGTTACGCTGACGGTGGGCTACGATAACCAAGCCAGCTCGGGCACGCTGAACAACATCGTGGAGGCCCTGTATCTGCCCCCAGGTACGGTAGTTTCGACAGTGAACGGTACTGCTCCGGCTACCACTCCAGCAACCGGCGTTACCAGCTATAACTCCACCACCGGCGTGCTGATTTTTGCTAACAACAGCCTGACCAAAGCCGGCGGCGGGTCGACCGATTCCTACTCGGTAGTGCTGACTGCACCCGCAACGGGTGCTTCGTTCAGCGCGGTGTCGGTGGTGGCAGTGCCCTACGCCGAAACCGCTATTACCAACAACCGCGTGCTGTTGACCATACCGCTGACGCAGCCGGCCGCCCCCACGACCTATGACGAGCAGACTGCCCTTGCCGGGCCCGCCTCGGCCCTGCCCGGCACGGCCGTTACTTACACCGTGCAAACCCTGAATAACGGCCCGGCTAATTCGGGTACGGTAACGCAGAGCGTGAGCTTTCCGGCCGGTACCGTCATCACCAACAACGGTGGCGGCACGGTCAGCACCTCGGGTGGGGTTACCACCATTACCTTCCCCGCGTTCAGCGGCCAGGCTCCTGGTACCGGGTCGGCAGTGGTGAAATCCTTCACCGTAACCATGCCTGCTTCGGGCAGCCTCGTAGTGAATGCCAGCGTAACGGCCACCGGCGAAACCGGTACGGCCGCCAACAACACGGCCTCGGCTACCACCACCCAGGCCAACCAGGCCCCGGTAGCCGCCAGCATCGTCAACGCGCTGATGCTTCCGCGAGGCAACACGGCTGGTCCCCAGCTCATCTCCCCGCTGAATGCCATCGATTCCGACGGCACCATCGCCAGCTACCAGCTCACGAGCATCCCCGATGCTGCCACGCAGGGTGTACTGTCATTCGACAACGGCGGCACGTACACCACCATCACCAGCGCCACGCAATCCCTCACCCCGGCCCAAGCCTTAACGCTGAAGTTTGACCCGGTTTCGACCTTTGTCGGCAACGTATTCTTCGCCTACACTGCCATCGATAACCTGGGCAGCGTGAGCACGCCGGTGTTGTACACCATTCAGGTAGGTCAGGACAATGCTGCGCTGTACGGTACCACTCCGGTGAAAGGCGGCACCACGGCGACTGGCTTAACCAAGTATGCTGCCAACGACGTTATCGCCTTTGTTACCGATGTGAACGCTGCCCGGTACAACAGCACCGGCCAGCTTTACAACGCTACCACCGGGGCCTTGGCATCGGGAGCATCCAACGGCCTAGCTACCTCCGGCACCAACGCCACCACCGACGCGGCCGGCACCACGCTGCTTGCCGCCCAAGGCCTGGTGTTGAACGCGGCCACTGGCCAGATTACGGTGAGCGACCCGACAAAGCTGACCGCTGGCACCTACACGGTCAACATCACCACCACCGACCTCTTTGGTGGCGTAACGACCCAAGCGGTTCCATTCACCATTGGTGCTCGCCCGCTGCCCGTTGAGCTAACGGCCTTCACGGCCACGGCCAAGAACCTGGATGCGCTGCTGACGTGGAACACGGCTTCGGAGAAGAACAGCGACCGCTTCGAGGTAGAGCGCAGCCTGAACGGCACCGACTTCGTGAAGATTGACGAAGTACGCGGCCAGGGCACGGGCAGCAGCGCCACCGACTATGCCCGCACCGACGTACGCATCGGCGCCAAAGCCAACGGCCTGGTGTACTACCGCCTGAAGCAGGTCGACACCGATGGTGCCAGCATCTACTCGCCCGTACGCAGCGTGCGTTTCGGCCAGGTGGCGCCCGCCATCGCACTGTTCCCCAACCCAGCCACGACTGCTACCAGCCTCGACCTGACGGCCCTGCCCGCCGGTTCGTACCAGGTAAGTGTGCTTGACGCCGCCGGACGCGTGGTGCTCTACACGACGCTGGAGGCGGGCCTGTCGCACGCCCTGCAGCTGAACACCATTGCCAGCGGCAGCTACACGCTGCTGGTGCGCGGTGCCAACGGCGGCCAGGTCGTGAACCTAACCAAGCGCCTCGTCAAGGAATAGCCGCCGCTTTCCGCGATAGCCGAAAAAGGCCCTCCCCAGTCGGGGAGGGCCTTTTTTTGTGGTCTTGGCTTAAGCTGAACGTAACCCCAACCCAGTTTAGCAGGTTAAACCAACCGACGCGCTACTTTTTGCCCTGAGTATGGATTTTGACTACGACGTTCTCGTCATTGGCGCGGGCAGCGCCGGCCTGTCGGCGGCCCTCACGCTGGGGCGCTGCCTGCGCCGCGTGTTGGTAGCGGATGGGGGCCCGCCCCGCAACGCGACCTCGCCGGGCGTGCACGGTTTCCTCACCCGCGACGGCATCCGCCCCGCCGAGTTGCTGCGCCTGGGCAACGAGCAGCTGAGGCCCTATGATACGGTGACTACGCAGTGCCTGCACATCGACGAAGTGGTGCGCGCGGGCAATGGTTTTCGGGCCACGGGCCACGGCACCGCCGACGACGTGCCCACTACCGTAACAGCCCGTCGGGTGCTGCTGGCCACCGGCGTGAGCGATATTCTGCCGCCGCTGCCAGGCTTCCGCGAATTGTGGGGGCGGGGGGTGTTGCACTGCCCGTACTGCCACGGCTGGGAGGTGCGCGGCCAGCCCCTGGCCGTGTATGGGCGCGGCCGCACCGTAACCGGTCTGGCCCTGCTGGTAAGCCGCTGGAGCCGCGATGTCATCGTTGTGACCGATGGCCCGGGTCACCTCACGCCCAATGCCCGCCGCCGCCTGCGCCGCGAGAAAATTGTGGTGCGCGAAGAACCGCTGACCCGCCTGATTGGCACGAAAGCCGGCGACTTGCGCTGCCTGCAGTTTGCCGATGGCAGCGAGTTGGAACGGGCAGCCGTTTTTCTGCACGCCCCGCAACACCAGCGCACCAAGCTAGCGTCCAATCTGGGCGTGCGCTTCACGCGTAGCGGGGCGGTGTGGGTCGATTCGCGCCTACAAACGTCTCTGCCGGGAGTGTACGCGGCTGGCGATACCAAGCAAGGTGCTCAGCAGGCAATGCTAGCCGCTGCCGATGGCAACCGCGCGGCCATCGTTATCAACGAAAGCCTAACGCGCGAGGAATGCCCGCGGTGAGTAGGGGAAAGAGGAGCCTGCTTAGCGCACCAGTTGGGCCAATACCTGGATGGCAGTACGGGCCCGGGTTTTTACCGTAGCCAGCGGAATGCCGAGCTGTTCGGCTGTTTCGGATTGGGTACAGCCGCCAAAATAGAGCAGGTCGATTACCTCGCGCTGGCGAGGCTTGAGCTTGAGGGTAAGCTCGCGCAGGCCAATGTGCTCCGGGTTGAATGACGTTGGAGCTGAGACCCGCTGGGCGCTACCGATTTCGAGCGAGCGGGTACCGTGGTGGAAACGGTGGCGAGGGCTGCGCAAGGCATCAATGGCCCGATTGCAGCACACGCGTACCATCCAGGTAAAGAGGCGGCCGCGCTCGGGGTCGTAGTGGCTGATGCTCAGCCACACCTTCAACAGGCCTTCCTGGAGCAGGTCTTCGGCCAGGGTTTGGTCGTGCACCAAGCGAAGAATTACTGCATACAGGCTGCGCGAGTAGCAATCGTGCAACAAGCGCAACGCCTGCTCGTCACGCGCCAGCAGCCGCTCGACGAGCGCAGCCTCTTCCGTTGCCGAAAGCAACGCCGTAGTTGAATTCATAGAGAAAAGGAGAACGGAAGCAGCATATCATCGCATCAGGCGAACAATACGCAGGCAATAAGAAAAAGAATAGGCGGACAAAGGATAGTAAGGGAGTAGCGTTAATTATTTGGTTTAAAGTATTGGTAAACAGAGAGAGAAATTATAAATAATATTGGACTTAGCCAGCCGATTTGGGAAGACCTACGGCTTCACGGCATGGGTGGATTGCATCAGCTTACAATTGTGGTAGCCAACCGGAAAACTGGACAGTAGGGGACTTAAGCCGGCCCTGATTATTTTGCCGTAGAGAGTTTCAATCCTATTAATTCAGCCATGTCCTACACCATTGTAGCCCTGCACTACTGGGCCGGCGCCGGCCACGAGTTTGATGCCCTGCGGCCCTTACTGGCCGATGGAGTGCAGCTGCTGGCTCCCGACCTGCCCGGTTTCGGGCGGCAGGCGGCGCCGCTGCATTTCGACTACTCCGTTCGGGCGTACGCCGACTGGGTGTCCGACTATCTGGTCCAACATCAGGTGAATGATTTCACGCTGCTGGGCCACAGCATGGGAGGCAAAATTGCGTTGCTGCTGGCTGCGCGCCGGCCGGCCGGGCTGCGCCGCCTGGTGCTGCTCTCGCCCTCGCCGCCAGCCGGCGAACCCATGATCGAGAAAGCCCGGGCTACCGCGTTGGCGGCTTTCCGCAACCCGGAGGCTGCTGAAAAAACATTCCGCACCATCACCAACCTGCCGCTGTCGACAGCCATGCACGACGAGGTCATCGCCGACAACCTACGCAGCAGCAAAGCGGGCTGGAATGCCTGGCTGGAGCACGGCAGCCGCGAAGACATTGCGGCTGAGTTGGCCTCGCTGGTCGTCCCTTGTCAGCTGCTGGTGGGGGCGCACGACCGTGCCATTTCCCCGGCCACGCAACGCCGGCTCACCCTGCCGTACCTGCCTGCTGGTAGTACCTGCAGCGAAGTGCCCGAAGCTGGCCACCTGCTGCCGCTGGAAGCGCCAGAAGTGGTAGCAGCCACATTGACGCAGGAGTGACGCCACCAGTAGAAGAAAGACGCTGAAGGCTACTGCTAGCAGTTACGCGTTCGGATGTAGCGCGAACTTTCCAGTTCGCAGCCCCGCGTTGTGCAGAGGACTTTACGGCGTGGGGGCAACGCGTAGTCACAGTTTCTAAACTGACAGCCAGGGTGCTCAGGCGCCACGAGTGACCATGCCTAGTTTTGATCTTATTTAGAAAGTTTCTAAATAAGTTGTGGCTTCGAAAAACGCAGATATACCTTTGTGCTTATCTAGAACCTGTCTAAATAAGCAATGCCCTTTACTCACCCTTCTGCCCGCCTGCTTAGTGGCGGCCTCTTTCTGCTAACACTGGCCGCTGCCCGACCGGCACTGGCCCAAGTTGTTCCCGCTCCGTCTGTCAGCCGCACCCTCGACGAAGTGCAGGTGGTGGGCCTGAAATCGAAAAACGGCCTGGGCAACCTGGGCGAAGTGGGCGGCGCGGTGATTTACGCCGGCAAGAAAACCGAGGTGCTGGTACTGGACTCGCTCGACGCCAATACCGCGCAAAACAACCCGCGCCAGATTCTGGGCCGCATCCCGGGCATGAACTTCTCCGAAACCGAGGGCTCGGGCTTTCCGGCCAACGGCATCGGGCTGCGGGGGCTGAACCCGGTGCAGAGCGTGGAAATGAACGTGCGTCAGAACGGCTACAACATCACGGCCGACCTCTATGGCTACCCCGAAACCTACTACCTGCCGGCCATGGAAGGCGTGGAGCGGGTGGAAGTGACGCGCGGGGCGGCCTCGCTGCAATTCGGCCCGCAGTTTGGCGGCACCGTGAACTACGTGATGCGCCAAGGGGCCAAAGACAAGCCGTTTGAGCTGGCCTTGCGGCAGACGGGCGGCTCGTTCGGCCTGTTCAACTCGTTTACGAGCGTGGGCGGGCAGCTGGGCAAACTCAACTACTACGCCTACGGGCAGTACCGGCGGCAGGAAGGCTGGCGGCCTAACTCGGGCCTGAGTCAGGCCACGGCCTTCGCCGGCCTGAGCTACCAGGCCACCGAGAAGCTGAAGCTGGGCCTGGAATACTCGCTGCTGCGCAACAAAATCCAGATGCCAGGCGGGCTTACTGATTCGCTGTTCAACGCCAACCCGCGCCAAAGCACCCGCGCCCGCAACTGGCTGCAAAGCCCCTGGAACGTGCTGACCCTGATGGCCGACTACCGCCTGAGCTACCGCACGCTGCTCACCCTGCGCACGGCCGGCAACCTGAGCAGCCGCGCCCTGGTGTGGCGCAACGAGGACGGCGGGGCCGCCGCGCCCGACACCGTGGACCGCGCCACGGGCCAGTTCGTGCCCCGCGAGGTGGAAAACGAAACCTTCCGCTCCCTCACCAACGAGCTGCGCCTGCGCCACGACTACCGCTTGTTTGGCCTCGACAACACGCTGGCCGTGGGCGTGCGCTACTTCGCCGGCTACATGCACCGGCAGGGCGGTGGACCCGGCTCGACGGCCGCTGATTTGGATTTGAACCTGTACGGCGGGGGCTACGAGTACGATTTCGAGTTCCGCACCCAGAACCTGGCCCCTTTCGCCGAAACCATCATTCGCCTCACCGACCGCCTCTCGCTCACGCCGGGTGTGCGCTACGAGTTTATCAACTCCAAAGCGCAGGGCTACAAGGTGCAGGACGATGGCCTCGCGCAGACCACCAAGGAGTCGCGCAACCGCTCGTTTCTGCTGTTTGGCGCCGGGGCGCAGTTTCAGGCCACAGCCGGCACGGCCTTCTACGGCAACGTGTCGCAGGCCTACCGGCCGGTCGACTACTCGGCCTTGCAGCCGTTCGGCGTCACTTCCAAGATTGACCCCAATTTGAAAGACAGCAACGGCTACAACGCCGACCTAGGCTACCGCGGCGCGGTAGGGGAATGGCTGAACTTCAACGTAGGCGCGTTCTACCTCAAGTACAACCGCCGCATCGGCACTGTGGCCCTCGTAGACCCCATCACTGGCAACGACTACTCGCTACGCACCAACGTGGCCGACTCCGAGCACAAGGGAGCCGAAACATACCTGGAAATCAGCCCGCTGAAGCTGCTCAAAACCGTCAGCCGCCACCGCCTTAGCGCCTTCAACTCGCTGGCCTACGTGGATGCCCGCTACGTAAGCGGCGAGTTCCAGGGCAAACGGGTGGAATACGCGCCCAAGCTAATTGAGCGGGTGGGGCTCACCTACGGCTGCGGGCCGCTAAGCATCACGGGCCAGTACAGCTACACTGGCGACTCGTTTGGCGAGGCCAATAACTTCCGCGCTCCTGACAACGACAACCCGTTGCAAGGGCTGGTGCCGGCCTACGCCGTGTGGGACTTGTCGGGCACCTACCACGCCGCCCATAACCTGGATTTGAAAGCCGGCGTGAACAACCTCGCCGACGCCAAATACTTCACCCGCCGCACCGACGAGTACCCGGGGCCGGGCATCATTCCAAGTATCGGCCGCTCGTTCTACGCCACGCTGGCCGCCAAATTTTAAATCTGATGAAAAACTTCACGCTCGCCCTCGCCGCCACGCTGTTGCTGGCCGGTTGCCAGAAAGAAGAAATTGACCCGCAAAACACGGCGGCTGGCTCGCCGGGCTACAACGCCACCGCCCTGCTCGACTACGCCGCCAATGGCGTGATACTGGGCACTTACCGCGACCTGGACGCCAAAACGGCGACGCTGCAAACCGCCGTCGCGGCCCTGGCCGCCGCGCCCACGCCCGCCGCGCTGGCCGCCGCCCGCCAGGCCTACCGCGACGCCCGCGCCCCCTGGGAAGCCACCGAAGCCTTTGCCTTCGGCCCCGTGAGCACCCAGGGCCTCGACGCCGTGATTGACACCTGGCCGCTGAACCGCGTGGACCTTACTGCGCTGTTGGCCAGTACCGACCCGCTCACGCCGGCCAGCCTGCGTCCCCGCGACGGCGGCCTGCAAGGCTTCCACCCCATCGAGTTTCTGCTGTTTGGCAACAACGCCAATAAGGCACTGGCCGACTTCACGCCCCGCGAGTACCTGTTTCTGAAGTCCTCGGCCCAGAACCTGAAGGCGGCCACCACCCAGTTGCTGCAAGCCTGGCAGCCGGGCGGGGGCAATTTCGCGGCGGCCGTGGCCAAAGCCGGGCCGGGCAGCACCGTTTACCCCAAGCAAAAACAAGCCGTGCAGGAACTGCTGGACGGCCTGATTGGCCCGGCCGACGAGCTGGCCAACAGCAAAATCGAGCAGCCGCTGGCCCAGCAGACCACCGATGTGGAGGAAGCCAAATTCAGCCAGAATTCCAAAGCGGAGTTTTTGCAGAACCTGGCCGGCATCGAGGCCATCTACACCGGGCGCCTCGGCACCACCACTGGCACGGGCTTTACCGACCTAGTGGCCAAGCGCAACCCCGTGCTGGACGTGCGCTTTCGGCAGGAGCTGGCCGCCGCCCAGCAGTCCATTGCTGCCCTGCCCGGCCGCTTCGACGAAGCCATTTTCCAGAACCCGGTCGCCGTGCGGGCCGCCCAGGCCAGGGTGCGCACGGTGCTGGCTACCCTGCAAACCGACGTGCAGCCGCTGGTAGACGCGCTGTAGGAGCATTGGGCAAGTCCCTGAACAGTCCTGCTGAGCCTGTCGAAGCATCTCTACCGCGCTAGGAATCCAATCGTCTCAACGAAGCGGTAGAGATGCTTCGACAAGCTCAGCAGGACTGTTCTTTTTGACTGTTCGGATAGATTCTGATTCATTAAGTACTCAGGCACAAGTAACCGTCATGCAGAGCGCAGCGAAGCATCTCGCTCGCATCGTCAAACGATTGATTTACTGCGGCACGCGAGATGCTTCGCTGCGCTCTGCATGACGTGCTTTTACTCATTTACTTTTGAACGAGTACTCAACCCCTGGCCTTCCGGCCAATTACGCCTGTTGCCGATGACTGTTTCCTTCCCTCGTTTGCGTGTTGGGCTGCTCACGCTGGTCGTCGTGGCTGCGGTGGCAGCCTGCTCGAAAAATGAGGTCGACACCGTAGAGCCCGTCGGCACCGACGACGTGAATGCCGGCGGCGCGGCCACGGTGTTCAGTGCCGGCAGCAATGCCTATTCGCTGCCCGCGCCCAACCTGCGCGGGGGCTCGGGTGCCCAGCACTTGCTCGGCGACGCGGCGTTTGAGCGGCGGTTTGTGACGGCCGACGGGCTGGGGCCGCTGTTCATCAATGCCAACTGCACGGCCTGCCATGTGCGCGACGGCCGGGGCACCGCCCCGCTCACAGCCACCGACCCGGTACAGATGCTGTTTCGCCTGAGCCTGACCGGCCAGGACGCGCACGGCGGCCCCCGGCCGGTGCCCGGCTTCGGCGACCAGTTGCAAAACCGCGCCATTGTGGGCACCAACCCCGAAGGCCAGCTCAGCATCCACTACGTGGAGCAGCTGCGCACCCTTATCGACGGTACGTCCGTGTCGTTACGCAAGCCCACTTACGCCGTGGATGCCCCGTATTCGCCGCTGCCAGCTGGCGTACTGCTGTCGCCACGGGTGGCCCCGCCGGTGTTTGGGTTGGGGCTGCTCGAAGCGGTGAGCGAGGCCAACATCGTGGCCAGGGCTGACGAAAACGATGCCGACGGCGACGGCATTTCGGGCCGGCCCAACTACGTGTGGGACGTGGCCGCCCAGGCCCCGCGCTTGGGCCGCTTCGGCTGGAAGGCCAACCAGCCCAGCCTGCGCCAGCAAACCGCGGCCGCCTACAACGGCGACATGGGCATTACCACCAGCCTATTTCCGCTGGAGCCCGCGGCTGGCCAAAGCCAGGCCGGCAACCAGCCGCCTGGCAGCGCCCCCGCCGACCTGGCCGATACGGAGCTGGCCAACACCACCTTCTACGTGCAAACACTGGGCGTGCCCGCCCGCCGCGACGTGAAAACCGACCAGGTGAAGGCTGGCAAGGCGTTGTTTGTCGGGGCCAAGTGCGCGAGCTGCCACGTGCCCCGCCTAGCCACCGGTGCCATTGCCGGCCTGCCCGCCGAGATGGCGGGGCAAACCATTTACCCATACACCGACCTGCTGCTGCACGATATGGGGCCCGGCCTGGCCGACAACCGGCCCGATTTCCGGGCCAGCGGCAACGAGTGGCGTACCCCGCCGCTGTGGGGCATCGGGCTGAGCGAGGTGGTGAACGGACACAGCACCTTTATGCACGACGGCCGCGCCCGCAGTCTCACCGAAGCCATCTTGTGGCATGGCGGCGAGGCCCAAGCATCAGCCGATGCCGTGGGCCGCATGAGTGCCGCCGACCGGGCCAAACTCCTCGCTTTTTTGCAGTCGCTGTAACGAAGCCGCGTCCGGCGCACGCGCCTATTCCAGCGCGCGGCTGCGGAAGAGCAGGAAGCCCAAGTGACCGTAGATGCTGAACCGCTCGGCCGGGTCGTCGTAGAAACGGGCGTGCAGGGCCAGCGGGCCCACCGGTGTCTGCAGAATCAGGCCGGTGGTGGCCGTAACCCGGGGGCGGTCGAAGCCCGAGCGGCGCACAGCCTGCTGCTGGTCGCCTTGCACCAGGGGCTGGCCGTTGATGTGCAGGTAGACTTCGGTGCGCCAGTCGAGCTTTTTCAGGAAGGGCTGGGTGTAGCGCAGGCCGGCGGCCACGTAGCGGGCCGAGCGGTAGGTGTCGAGAAACAGCGTGCGCGAGTCGGGCAGTGGCGCAAACACCGGCGCGGTGGTTTGCGACGAGCGGTAGTTCGAGAATGTGCCCTGGCCGCTGGCCATCAGCTCGGCGAAGTAGCCCCAGGCCTGCCGGTCCTTCTTCATCACAAAATACCGCTCCACCGTGGCGCGGAACTGCAGCCATTCGTGGTGGCGCGAGCTGCCATCGAGCACCGATGTGGAACCAGGAGTATAGGTGGCCGCACCCGTCACGCCACGCAACGTGTATACGTAGCGGTGGCCCGTATACGCATACTGCTTGCGGTTTAGGGTATTGCGCGCCAGTCGCAAGGCGGCGGTAGCCCCGCGAAACACGGTGGCGTCGAGCATGTCGGCCGAATTAATTTCCTTGGAGTTGGTGTACTCGTCCTTGGTCACGAACGTGGCCACGTCGAGCAGCAGGCGGCTGCGGTAGTTGGGGCTCACGCCAATCTGCGCGCCCAGTTTGGTGTCCTGCTGCTTCACCTGAGTATTGATGACGTCGCGGCCGAGGATGCCCCCGGTGTTCTGGAAATCCCATTGGTTGTAGGTGACTTCGGGCTCAATAAAGTATGCATACTTGGCCGGCACGTTGATGCGGAACGAGCCGTGCGCGCCGTTGTAAAAGCGGCCCAAGCTTACGTCGGCCGAGGCCGTGTAGAGCAAACTGCGCAGGTAGCGATACTCCAGGCCCACATAGAGGTTATCGATGGGCCGGTTGCTGAGCACGAAGCCTGCCTCGGCACTCACGTTGTTGTTGCGCTGGGCATCTACGCTGAACACGTAGCCCTTGCGGGCCGCGTCGTAGCGGATGCGGGGGTAAATGTTCTTGAAGTAGTCGTCGGAGGCCAGGCGATAGTACCCTTCCTCGATGTCATCGAGCGAATACTCTCGGCCCTTTCTTCGGAAGAACCGTGCGGCGTACTCGTTCTGGTCGGGGCGCAATCCGCGCACTTTCACATCAACAAAGCGCGGCGTAGGGGCCAAGCCCTGGAAAGCCAGCCGACGTTTCTGCAAGTCGACCGTATCAACGCGGCGGCTGATGCGGGCTTTGATTTTATCCATGCTGCGTTGAGCGGCGGTGTCGCCCTCGGCTATGAAGGTTTTCACGAGCTCGAAATCGCCCACGCCCATACCGTCGAGGTCGGGCTGAATGTAGATGCCGTTAAGGCCCACGCTCAGCGTATCGGCCACGCTCGTGCCCAGAAAGGCCACTGTGCTGCCGAGCAGAGCATCGTCGTTTTTGGGGTATTTGCGCATGGCCACGTCGCCCACATTCACCCCGATGATGATGTCCGGGGTGAAGGTTTTCTTCATGGTTTTGGTGGGAAAGTTGTCGTACACCGCGCCATCGTAGTAGTACTTGCCGTCGAGGTTGCGAATGGGCCGGAAAGCCAGCGGAAACGACATCGAGTTGCGAATGGCGTCGGACAGTGCCCCCGACTTCTGCTCCACTACCTGGCGCGTAAATACTTCCGAAGCCATGCAGCGGAAGGGCACAAACAGCTTGTCGAAGTCGTAGTTGGCACTGGCTGAGGCCGGAGCCAGCAGGCGCGTCAGGGCCAGGTTCAGGTTCAGGTCGTTCACCAGGTTGGTGCTCACGCGGGCCTGAAACGTGGAATCGATGGCAATGCCCAGGCGCAGGGCCGAAGGCGAGGGCTCGGCCGTGAGGAAGTTGAACGTTTTGCTTTCGAGCGGCTTGCCCGAAGTCCAGCGCTGAAACTCGGGGCTGAGCACAATCTGCTCAATCTCGGCGGGCGAGTAACCGGCCGCGTACATGCCGCCAATCACGGCGCCCATGCTCGTGCCCACGATGTAGTCGATGGGAATGTGGTTTTTTTCGAGCTGCCGGAGCACGCCCACGTGGGCCAGGCCCTTGGCGCCGCCGCCGCTGAGCACCAGCCCCACTTTTTGGGCTGAAACGGTAAAGATGGAAAACGCCGTCAGCAGCAAAGCCAGCGGTAAGCGAGTGCAGAAGTGGTGCATAGAAAACAGAAAATAGCCAGCGACTAAACGGCGCCGCTGCCGCTGGTACGCCGGGCCGGGCCGTGGGGTTTTTGCCGATTAGACGGCCTGTGGTTTTGCCTGCTGTGCGAGCGAGTAAGCGCTTGGAAAATAGCTTGTAGGCCAAATGTAACGTTGTTGGCCCACTGAAGCTGTCATCTGAAGAAATCGGGTGGTGTACAGCCTGCATGGTCGGGCTTCATTGCAGTGCCAACCACGGGCCCACGCTGCTTGCTACCACTTTTTGAAGATGACATACACGGCCGCGACCAGCAGTGCGAAGCCCACCACGTGGTTCCAGCCCAGCTTATCGGTTTTGAACACAAACACCGCGCACAGCGTGAATACCGTAAGCGTAATCACCTCCTGAATCACCTTGAGCTGGAACAGGGTGAACGGCCCGCCGTTTTCCACAAACCCCAGCCGGTTGGCGGGCACCTGGAAAATATATTCGAACAAGGCCAGCCCCCAGCTCACCATGATGACGCCAAACAGGCCCATTTTGGCAAACCAGGCCATTTTCTTGAACAAATGCAGGTGCCCGTACCAGGCAAACGTCATGAACAGATTGGAAATGGTGAGCAGGAGCAGGGAGTAAACGCCTTTCATTGGGTAGCGGAAATGAATAAAAAAACAAGTACGTGATGACGTTCTTTTGTTGCGCTTATTCACCACGTCTCTCCACCTGCATGCCCACTCTCGACCCCGGCATTGGCGAAAAATTCTCGCGCCGCACCAAGCGGGCCATCAACCACGACGGCTCCTTTAATGTGCGCCGTCGCGGTGGGCCGCACCGTCGCGACCCGTACCAGTGGCTTATTACCATGGCGTGGGGTCCGTTTATTGGAGTGGTAGTGGCATTTTTTCTGGTGCTGAACGTGGCCTTCGCCGGTGCTTACATGGCCCTGGGGCTCGAAGACCTGCCCGGCGTAGCGGCCCCGCGCGGCGCCTTGCAGGATTTTCTCAGCGCCCTGTTCTTCTCCATCCAGACGTTTACTTCGGTTGGC
This sequence comes from Hymenobacter glaciei, assembly GCF_039539585.1. Taxonomy (NCBI): domain Bacteria; kingdom Pseudomonadati; phylum Bacteroidota; class Cytophagia; order Cytophagales; family Hymenobacteraceae; genus Hymenobacter; species Hymenobacter glaciei. Next base: position 16,611 of record NZ_BAABDK010000006.1, read on the forward strand.
TACGGGCACGTGTACCCGGGCTCCAATGCCACCGGCTTCCTGAGCAGCGTGGAGGCCCTGGTGGGCGTGCTCACCTTCGCGCTGGCCACGGGCTTGCTCTACGGGCGATTTTCGCGGCCCACGGCGCGCATTCATTTCAGCCGCACGGCTATTATCAGTCGCCGGGCCGATGGCACGCCCTGCCTGCAGTTTCGCATCGCCAACCTGCGCAACAACATCCTTATCGACCTGCAAGCCCGTGTGCTGCTCAAAACCGTTGCCCCGGTTACTAACGACCAGACGTATGCCTTCCTTCCCCTGGAACGCGACGCCGTCAGCTTCTTCCCGCTGAGTTGGACCATCGTGCACGACATCACCCCCGAAAGCCCGCTGCACGGCCTGTTAGCGGCCGATTACGAGCGGCTCGACGTGGAGGTCATCATCCAGCTGAAAGGCTACGACGACACGTTTGCCCAGGATGTGCACGCCCGCAACTCCTACACCCACGACGAAATCGAGTGGCACCGCCGCTTCATACGAGCCTACGAAGTGGGCGAAGACGGCATTGCCGTGATTGATTTGGACGAGCTGCACCGCACCGAAGCGCTGGACGCTTCGCTTAATTAGGAATGAAGAATGAGGAATGAAGAATTGGAAAATGACCGAATTGGTCAGAAATTCCTCATTCCTCATTCCTCATTCCTCATTCCTCATTCCTCATTCCTCATTCCTCATTAAGCCGAAGGCGTTACTCATCATGGCCCGGGGCAGTGCCCGCCACGGGCGCGGCAGCCGTTTCCTTGGCTTCGCGCTCCAGGCGCTGCTGCTCGGCCTCGGAGGGCAGGCGAGTCATCTGGGTTAAATCGGGCGAGCCGCCATCAACCCAGCAGGTAAACCAGAAGTCGCCGATAAGGCCCGAAGCGTACCGCAGCTGGCGCTCCACCTGCCCGTTCAGCCGGGCGTGGTAGGCCTTGCTGAACTCGCGCGAGTAGGTGCGAATGGTCTGGCTGCCGCGCTGCTCATAACCAAACTTCTGGTCATCGCTAAACTCGGCCGTGAGCTGCTTCTCGAACCGCAGCACCGAGTCGACGGCAGCGTGCGAGCGAATCACGGCGGCCCAGATGGCGTCCGTGGCGTTGGGCAGGTACTGGGCTTTGCCGCTGAACAGGTCGTAGTCGGCGCTCAGCAACTCGGGCAGGCGCGACTCCCACAGCCCGTGAATGCCCCGCTGCCCCGTGAGCTGGCCGTTGTAGTTGCGGGTGGTGTGCAGCGGCACGCAGGCATCGGCAATGTAGTGGCCCATATCGGCCGAAAGGCGCAGAATCCGGTCGGTATCCTTGGCCTTGAAGGCAGCAGTGAGCTGGTTTTTCATGCTTACCACGTTCCAGGGCACAATGCCGTGGCGCAGCAGCGAGTCTTCGGTGTAGCGGGCTACGGCGTCGGCGTACTTGCGCGGCAGCTTGAACTCGGCGCTGTCGCCGTAGCGGTCCACATCCAGAAAGTGCTTGGGGGCCTCGCCGGGCACCAGCAGGCGGCGCGAGTCGGGCCGGGTGGCATTCACCGTCAGGTAGTCGATGTTGGCCTTGTAAAAGCCAACCATGCCCGGCGGCAGCGTGTACACGGCCAGCCGGTTCAGCAGCCGGTGCCCGAAAAAGCCCCAAGCGTGGGCCCGTAGCGCCACGAAGAGCAGGGGGAGGCAAATCAATAAGGCGTAGCAGTATTTTTTCACGGTTAAAAGGTACGATTGAGCCGCGAAAATCAATCACCGAAAATATTCGCCTGTCATCCCAAGCATTCTGCGATGATAGCAAAGACGAAGGACCTTGTCACCGTTTGATGCGCCTGCTCAACGGTGATAAGGTCCTTCGCAAGCTCAGGATAACAAAAGAAGCCAGGCCTACCGCCGGCGGCCTTCGCCCGCGAACTTCATGCGGTAGTCGTGGCGCGCGTCGCCCTTGCTGATGCGGGCCAGCTTGCCTTTCAGCAGCTGCTTCTTGAAGCCCGAAAGCTTGTCGGTAAATAGGATGCCTTCGAGGTGGTCGTACTCGTGCTGAATGACGCGGGCGGCCATGCCCGAAAAGGCTTCCTCGTGCACCTGGCGGTTCTCATCCTCGTAGCGCAGCACAATGTCGGCGTGGCGCGTCACCATCTCGCGGATGCCGGGAATGCTCAGGCAGCCTTCCTCGAAACCCCATTCTTCGCCGGTTTCGCTCACCATCTGCGGGTTGATAAAGGCCCGCTTGATGCCCTCCTCAACCACTTCGCCTTCTTCCAGCTCGGCCAGGTCTTCTTCATCAAGCTCCACCATCGGGCCCGAATCCATCACAAACAGGCGCACGGCCTTGCCCACCTGGGGCGCCGCTAAACCTACGCCGCTGGCCGAATACATGGTTTCGAACATGTCGGCAATCAACTGCTTCAACTCGGCGGCCGGCATGTCGGCCGCAATATCTTTGGCTTTGGTCTTGAGGACGGGGTCGCCGATGGCAACAATAGGGTAAATCATGGCAATGGTCAGTTTTAAAACAGAACGTCATGCTGAGCGCAGCCGAAGCATCTCGCGTGCAGCAGTAACCAATGATGATTGCAGCGAAGCGGTTTAGATACTTCGGCTGCGCTCAGCATGACGTTTAACAAAACAACTAAACTTCCCGCATCAGTGGCGATTCGAGGAATGACTGTAGAATAATGGCCGCGCTGATGCGGTCGACGGTGGCCTTGTCGCGGCGGGCTTTTTGGCCGAGGCCGCCAGCCAGCATGGTGGCGTGGGCCATGCGCGAGGTAAACCGCTCATCCAACTCGTGAATGGGCAGTTCCGGCAGCTCGCGGCGCAGCGTACGCAGCAGGCCCACCACGGCGCTGGTTACATCGGTGGGCTCGTTGAGCAGCGTGCGGGGCATGCCCACCACAATGGCCCGGAGCGGCTCGCGCAGGTGGTAGGCCTTCACGTAGGCCAGCAGGTCTTTGCTGTGAATGGTTTCGAGCGGCGAGGCAATCATGCCGAGCGGGTCGGTCACGGCGAGGCCCACGCGCTTGTTGCCGTAGTCGATGGCGAGGATGCGGGGCATAGCCGAAAAGTGAGGGATGAAGAGTTGCACCAATCGCCGACAGCCGCCGGCGGCTACAAAGATACGGCCGGTTGCAGGCAGTCAATCCGGCCATTGTGTAACTGCCGTAGCTACCCGCCTTGGAGCTGGGGTGGAAAAACCCAGGCCCTAACGAGGTTTCGCTGGTACTGAACGAAACCGAATTATTATTTTCTGAATAAAGTGATAAATTGCACCCTGTTTGCCACTGCACTATCAAATTGGTTTGATTGCAATATGCCAGTACAGCAGGCGCTTGTTTGCCTTTTGAATGTAACCGATTGTATTGATTCAGGAAATTCAGGAATAGCTACCTATTGGCGCTTACAACTGAGAAAATTTCTATAATTTTGAAGTCTATCCAATTCTATTCTATTTGTTGATAACGTTACCTTTACTCTATTATGCCCCGTTCCACGCCTGCTAATCAGGAGCTTGGCCGGCCGGCTGCCCCCCGGCGGCGCAGCTGGTTCCGGCAGAGCCTGTTGCTACTCTTAGCCATGGGCTGTGGCGTGTTGGTGGCCAACAACCCTTTCCGGCCCTCGTCGGAAAACCCCGACGCGACGGCCCGCGGCTACCTGCGCTTCAAGGAGATTCTGAGCTACGTCGACCGCGACTACGCTGACACCGTCGACACCGAAGGGCTGGCCGACTACGCCGTGATGCAGATGCTGGAAAAGCTCGACCCGCATTCGGTCTACATTCCGGCCCGCGACCGCGACCGCACCGATGCTTTCCTGCAAAGCGACTTTGATGGTGTCGGCATCGAATTCAACCTCTTTCGCGATACCATGACGGTGGTGGCCCCGCTCAGCGGCGGCCCGGCTGAGCAAGCTGGCGTGCAGCCCGGCGACCAGGTGCTGAGCATAGCCGGCAAGCGGGTTTCGGGCGCCCGGCTCACTACCGCGCAGCTCACGCAATTGCTACGTGGCCCCCGCGGCAGCAGCGTGGCCCTGGAGCTGCGGCGGCGGCGCTTGCCGCGGTCGCTCAGCGTCAGTATTCCCCGCAGCCGCATTCCCAACAGCTCCATCGACGCGGCGTATCTCGTCGACTCGCAAACCGGCTACATCAAGGTGAGCCGCTTCGCCTCGGGTACGTACGATGAGTTCAAGGCTGCCCTGGCCGACCTGCGCCGGCAGGGCCTCACCCGCCTCGTGCTCGACTTGCGCGGCAACCCCGGCGGCTACCTCGACCGCGCCACCCGCCTGGCCGATGAGTTCATTGCCGGCTCGCGCAAAATCGTGTACACCGACGGCAAAGGCGACCAATACGACTCGCAGACCTACGCCCGCGTGGCCGGCGAATTTGAAGAAGGTCCGTTGGTGGTGCTCGTGGATGAAGGCAGCGCCAGCGCCGCCGAAGTGGTGGCCGGCGCGCTGCAGGACCATGACCGCGCCATCATCGTGGGGCGCCGCACTTTTGGTAAGGGCCTCGTGCAGCAGCCCATTCCGCTCAGCGACGGTGGCGAGCTGCGCCTCACCATTGCCCGCTACTACACGCCGGTGGGCCGCTCCATCCAAAAGCCCTACGGCGCCAACTACGCCGAATACAGCTCCGACGTGGCCAAACGTGCCGCCCACGGCGAACTGGAATCGGCCGACAGCACCCACTTCGCCAAAGAGCTGCGCTTCCGCACCGACCACGGCCGCACGGTGTACGGCGGCGGTGGCATCATGCCCGACATTTTCGTGCCCCGCGATTCGCTGGCGCACTCGGCCTACTACACTGCCCTGATGGCCCACGGCGCACCCCGCGCCTTCGCCCTGAGCTTCTACCAGACCCACAAAGAAGAGCTGCAGGCCCTGCGCTTTGAGCAGTTCAACGCCACCTTCCGTATCAGCGACGCGCAGTTGGCCAGCCTTGCCGCCCAGGCTGCGCAGGATGGTGTAGTGGCCGATGCCGGGGCCACTCGCCGTTGCGCCGGTCTGCTGCGCAACCAGATGAAAGCCTACATCGCCCGCAGCGCCTACGGCCTGGTGCCCTACTACACCGTGCTACGCGAGCATGACCTCGAACTGCAGCGCGCCTTGCACGCCGTGGGCGACAGCACCGCGCAGCTGGCGTTGCTGGGGAAATAGCGCAAACTTTGTAGTTCGCGTCCCCGCGCTGCTTCAACACTACTCGTCTGGGAGACGCGAACTAAAAAGTTCGCGCTACAGGCTGCGGCTGATGCCCATTTCCAGGCCGCGCAATTCGGCCAGGCCACGCAGGCGGCCAATGGCGGAGTAGCCCGGGTTGGTTTTTTTGTGTAGGTCGTCGAGCATCTGGTGGCCGTGGTCGGGGCGCATGGGCAGGCTGAGGTTGCGCTGGCGCATCGTCTGAATGAGCTCGCGCATCATGGCATACATGTCCACGTCGCCTTCGAGGTGGTTGGCTTCGTAGAAATTGCCTTCGGCATCGCGCTGGGTGCTGCGCAGATGAATGAAGTGGATGCGGTCGGCAAACTGGCGCACCATAGCGGGCAGGTCGTTGTCGACCCGCACCCCGAAGGAGCCGGTGCAAAAGCACAGGCCGTTGCTGGGCGAAGGCACGGCCGCAGCCAAGGCGGCCACGTCCTCGGCGGTACTCACCACGCGGGGCAGGCCCAGAATGGGGTAGGGCGGGTCGTCGGGGTGAATGGCGAGGTTGATGCCGACCCGCTCGGCTACGGGCACAATCTCCTGCAGAAACAGAACCAGATGCTCGCGCAACTTGGCCGCGTCGATGCCGTCGTAGGCATCCAGCGCCTGCTGGAATTGCTCCAACGTAAAGCTTTCCTCGCTGCCCGGCAGGCCGGCGATGATGTTGCGCTGAAGCAGCTGTTTCTCGTCGGCACTCATTGTGGCGAAGCGGGCTTCTGCTTTGGCTAACTCTTCGGGCGTGTAGTCTTGCGTTGCGTTGTGGCGCTTCAGCAGCAGCGTATCAAAGGCTACGAAGGCGGCTTTTTCGAAGCGCAGGGCTCTGGAGCCGCCCTCAACTTCATAGGCCAAGTCGGTGCGCGTCCAGTCGAGGACGGGCATGAAATTATAAGTGACGGTGTAGATGCCGCAGGCGGCCAGGTTGCGCAGGCTTTCCTGGTAGGTGGCGATGTAGAGCTGGAAATCGCCGGTGCGGGTTTTGATGTTTTCGTGCACAGGCACGCTTTCCACCACGCTCCACGTTAGGCCAGCGGCTTTGATGAGGGCCTGGCGCTGCTGGATTTCGGCTTTGGTCCAGACCTGGCCGTTGGGAATGTGGTGCAGGGCCGTCACCACGTTGGTCGCGCCGGCCTGGCGTATGTCGGCGAGGCTTACGGGGTCGTTCGGGCCGTACCAGCGCCAGCTTTGGATGAGGGGCATTGTTGCAAGTGGGATTTTATTAAAAACGTCATGCTGAGCGCAGCCGAAGCATCTCGCGTGCAATAGCGACTCAATCTTGAGGTTTCTTTGAACTAGTGGCGGCACGCGAGATGCTTCGGCTGCGCTCAGCATGACGTGCTGTATTTATGCGGGTTAAACTATCTAAACACCACTATAGGCGTTGAAGCCGCCATCTACCAGCACGGTTTCGCCATTTACAAACCGAGAGGCGTTGCTCAGCAGGTAAATCAAGGTGCCCGTCAACTCCTCGGGTACGCCAAAACGCTGGAAGGGCGTGTGGCTGATGAATTTGCTGGCGCGGTCGGTGGGCGAGCCGTCGGGGGCCACCAGCAGGTCGCGGTTTTGCTCGGTGAGGAACACGCCGGGCGCAATGGCATTCATGCGGATGCCGCCGCCGTAGCGCAGGCCCAGCTCGGTGGCCATCCAGCGGGTGTAGCCTTCGATGGCGGTTTTGGCCAGGGTGTAGCCCATTACGCGGGTGAGGGGCCGCTGGGCCGTGAGCGACGAGAAATTGACGATGGAGCCGCTGCCCTGCGTGGCCATCACGCGGCCAAACACGGTGGTCGGAATCACGGTGCCGAACAGGTTCAAATCAACGGCCCGGCGGGTGTCCTCGATGCTGACGTCGAACAAATCCTGCGTTGGGGCCACAGTGGCGCCGGGCATGTTGCCGCCGGCCGCGTTCACCAAGCCGTCGATGCGGCCCCAGGCCTGCATAATCTGGTCGCAGGCAGCGTGCATCTGGGCGGCATCCAGCACATCGCCGAGAATGACCATACACTCGCCGCCCTGCGCCCGGATGGCGGCGGCGCGGGCCTCGGCGCGCTCGGCGTTGCGGCCGAGGATGGCCACTTTCGCGCCGGCCTCGGCCACGGCCAGCGATAGGGCCTCGCCCAGCACCCCGGTGGCGCCGGTGATGACGACGACTTTGTCAGCTAATGAGAATTGGGATAGGGCGGGCATAGAATTTATTGCGGTAGAGATTAATGAGGTAGGGGCGGGGCTTGTCCCCGCCCGTCGTTTTTGGGAATCGTTGTTTGCGAAGCGAACATCCGGGTGGGGGCAAGCCCCGCCCCTACAGTAGTTCTAGCGCACCTTCCAGTCTGATGTCATCTGAAGCGCTGCCCACCAGGAGGTTAAATTTGCCGGGCTCGGCGGCCCATTCCAGTTTCGAGTTGTAGAAAGCCAGCTTGTCTTGGTCGATGGTGAACGTCACGGTTTTGCTTTCGCCGGGCTTCAGACTGATTTTACGGAAATCCTTGAGCTCTTTGAGGGGCCGGGCAATGGAGGCCACGGGGTCGTGCAGGTAGAGCTGGGCCACTTCCTCGCCAGCGAATTTGCCGGTGTTGGTGAGGGTGAAGCTGACCTCGACAGACTCGCCGGCCTTCATAGCTGCGCGGCTGATTTTGAGGCCGGAATAGGTGAATGTGGTGTAGCTCAGGCCGTAGCCAAAGGCGTAGCGCGGCGTATTGGGCGAGTCGATGTAGGCCGACTTGTAGCGGGTTTCGCCGGGCTTGGTAATGGGCCGGCCGGTATTGTACTGCTGGTTATAAGCCATCGGAATCTGGCCCACACTCCGGGGGAAAGTGATGGGCAGCTTGCCGGCCGGGTTGTAGTCGCCGTAGAGCACGTCGGCCAACGCGGTGCCGCCTTCCGAGCCGGGCCACCAAGCGTAAAGTATCGCGTCGGCCTGCTCGGCAATGGTGTCGAAAATGAGCGGGCGACCACCAAAAACCACCACGGCCACGGGCTTGCCGGTAGCTTTCAGGGCTTTGAACAGCTTCTCCTGCATGCCGGGCAGGTGAATATCGGTGCGCGATTTGGCCTCGCCGCTCATGTCCCAGGCTTCGCCCACGGTGAGGACGATGAAGTCGGCGCTTTTAGCGGTAGCTACGGCCTGCTCGAAGCCAACGTGGCTGTCGCCGCTCAGGGCGCAGCCTTTGGCGTAAAGCAGCTCGGTGGTTTTGCCGGCACGCTGGCGCAGGCCATCGTAGAGCGAGGTGATGCGGGTGGTGTCGGTGTTCACGGCCCAGCTGCCGTTGAGGTCGCGCTTGGCTTTGGCCAGCGGGCCGATGACGGCGATGCGGCGTAGCGTTTTGGCGAGGGGCAGGGTGGCGCTTTCGTTTTTCAGCAGCACCAAGGACTTTTGGGCCATCTGGCGGGCGGCGGCGCGGTTTTGCGGGTCGGCCAGCACTTGCTGCTCGCGCTTCGCGTCCGAAAAACGGTAGGGGTCATCAAACAGGCCCAACTCGAATTTCTTGCGAAGAATGCGGCGCACGGCATCATCGACTAAGCTGATGTTCACCTGGCCGGCTTGCACCAGCTGCGCCAAGCTCTTGTGGTAGGCGTCGCTCTCCATGTCCATGTCGGAGCCGGCCGTAATGGCCTTGCGGGCGGCGTCGGTTTTATCAATAGCATAACCCCAGTTGGCCATTTCGCCAATGGAACCCCAGTCGCTCACCACGAAGCCGGGGTACTGCCACTGGCCTTTCAGGATGTCGCGCTGCAGGTAGGCGTTGCCGGTGGCCGGAATGCCGTTCAGGGTGTTGAAGGAATTCATGAACGTGGCCACGCCGGCATTGGCAGCAGCGCGGAAGGGCGGCAGGTAGGTTTCCCAGAGCTGCTGCTCGCTGATGTCGACGGCGTTGTAGTCGCGGCCGGCGGTGGCCGCGCCATAGGCGGCGAAGTGTTTCGCGCAGGCCATCACGGCATCGGTGCCGCCCAGCTGCTCGCCTTGGAAACCCAGCACGCGGGCCCGGGCAATCTGGGAGCCGAGGTAGGGGTCTTCGCCGGCGCCTTCCATCACGCGGCCCCAGCGTGGGTCGCGGCCCACGTCCACCATCGGCGCAAACGTCCAGTGAATGCCGGATGCCGCGGCTTCTTTCGCCGCGACGTGCGCGCCGAGCCGGATGGCGTCCAAATCCCAGGAAGCGGCCTCGGCCAGCGGAATCGGGAAGGTGGTCTGGTAGCCGTGAATCACGTCGAGGCTGAACAGCAGCGGAATGTGCAGGCGCGATTCCAACGCCACGGCCTGGATTTCGCGGGTGTCTTTCACGCCCTTCACGTTCAGCATCGAGCCCACCTGCCCGGCACGAATGCTGCTGAGCAGCGTGTTTTTGCGGTCGCTGGCCGGGCCAGTCACCTCACGGCCCGAGTACTGGTTGAGCTGGCCCACTTTCTCGTCCAGCGTCATCTGGCCCAGCAGCGCGGTGATGCGCAGCTCAATATCGGCCGGGCTGGCGGTAGCTGCCGTTGGCACCGGTTTTTTCTTTTGCGCCACCGCGGCCGGGCCGGGCAACAGGCCTAGCAACAGCAGCGGCAACAGGGGCTTGGGAAGCGAAAAAGTCATTCGGTTGCGGTGAAAAGCTGCCTCAGCAGCTGGGAAGTGGCTTGTGCATTCTGGCGGCCACCGGCCACAGCCGCCCCAGACGGGGCCTCAGTCATACGTTCCCACCATTCTCGTGAGGCGCAGTTCCGGCCGGGAGGGCTGTTTGTCGGACTCCGAATACGGTCGGTGACCGCCAGATAAGCACAGGGTGTTTGTTGACCCAACCCCCGGCCCCTTCCCGGGAGGGAGGGGGGCCAGGCGCGAGCGTTATTGAGCCCACCCCTCCCCACCGGAGAGGGGAAGGGGTGGGTTTAGCGCTGGTCGAAGAAATCGGCCAGGTGATACACCTGCAGGTTCAGCTCGCGCATCTTGTCGAGCATGGGCTGGTAGGGGTCAAGGTTGTTGTTCACGATGCCCTTGTTAGCGTTGGTGTTAGAGGGCTCAGCGCCCACGAGGGTGGGGTCGTTGTCGAGGTACTTGAACCAGTGCCAGCCCACGCAATTCTTCGATTCGAGCAGGCCCAGCGTGAAATTTTGGTAGAAGAGGCCGCGGTCGGCCTGGGTCTTTACCACCCAGCCAGCCCCGGCAGTGTTGGCCAGACCGGGCGCGTCTTCGCCTTTCACGTACCATTCTGTCACGATGAAGGGCTTGCCGGCGAATACCTCCCAGTCGCGCACCCAGGTTTTCTCGGGCGTCCAGTTGTTGTAGTAGTTGATGCTCACGGCGTCGAGGTATTTGCCCGCCACGCGCATCAGCTCGGGGTAGTAGCGCTGGGCGCCGTGGAAACGGCAGCCCAGGTACATGTGGTTGGGGTCGTACTTCTTCATGGCCTTGGCCACGATGCTGAAGTAGCGCTCGGCCGTGAAAGCCAGGAAATCCTGCCGGTTCTGGTCGGTAATGGTTTCGAGGGTGATGCTGCGCTCGTCGGCCCACTTTTTGGCGGCTACGTAGCCGGGTTCGGTCACGGGCAGCTTCAGGTAGCCGTCGAGGTTTTTGCGCAGCAGTGGCATCTCGTTATCGGAGAAGTAGCCGAAGAGGTTCTTGTCCTTTTTGTTCTGGGCCAGCTCTTTGGCGCGCTCGTTCACAAAGTCCTCAAAGCCGGGGTCGAAGGCAAAAATCGCGTCGTTGGGATAGCCTTTGTGGCCGGGCTGCACGTAGGTGCCGCCGCGCTTGCTGCCGTAACCACTCATCCAATCCAGGTTCACGGTGTAGGCCAGCGGCTGGTCGGCCTTCGCATTTTCCGCCTGAATTTCCTTGGTGACCGACCAAGCCCCCGCGCCATTAAAGCCGTTGGCAAAAAGAAACTTGCGGGTGCCAGTCATCCAGCCGGCTACGTCGCCAAACTTCTCCTTCAGCGCCTTCTTGTTGCGCTCCGACGCGCCGTAGCTCACCGCGTTCGGGGCGTTGTGCAGGTAGTAGTAGCCGTCGGGGTCCACGGCCCACCAGCGCCCGTTGATTTTCTCGACGCGGAAGAAGCCGGTGGCCTTGGTGTGCTTATCGAGCCGCCCGCCGTACTTGCTGAGCTTGATGGTCGCCGGCGTGAAGCCCTGCAGCGTAGCGACGGCGCGCGTAGGGTAGTTTTTATACTCCGAAAAGCCCGCCTTGCCATCAATAGTGGAGTTGTTGATGGTCTTTTTGGCGGCCACGCGCAGGGTGTATTCGGCGCTGTCGCGGGTTTGGGCTTGGGTGGAGAGGGTGAGCAGGATAAGGGCGGCTGCCAGGACCCCACCCCCAGCCCCTCCCCGGTGGGGAGGGGAGTCAGACGCGAGAATCGTTAAACGCACCCCTCCCCACCGGGGAGGGGCTGGGGGTGGGGTTAGCTTGGTCTTCATCATTTCCCTCCGTCGTATTTCGCCGCCTGCTGCCGGTAATATTCCTGCAGCACAAAAAATGCCTTCTTCTTAACCCCCGTGCTCGAAATAAGGCCCTTGCGATTGAAGCCGTTCTGGTACACCGGGTGCTGGCGGCGGGTGGCGCGGAAGTCGGCCAGAATCCAGGGTGTCATGCCGCGCAGGCCTTTGATGGCGCCGAGCATCTTGAGCTGATTCACGTAGAGTGACTCCTGGTACTCCTCGCTCCAGCGGGTTTCGGCGTCGCCGTGGTAGCCGGCCAGCGCGTCGCCGCCAAACTCGCTCACCACCACCGGCTTGTTGTACTTGATGTCGAAGGTGTACTTGGTGATGTCGTTCGGGCTGCCGCCCCAGTACCAGCCAGCGTATTCGTTGAAGCTGGTGAGGTCGAGCGACTCGCCGAGCGGGTCGTCCACGTGCACCACGTTGTCGGGGGTGCGGTGCAGCTCCAGGGCCGCGGCGATGAGGCGGGTATCATCCAGAGCGCGGGCCTTTTTCACGAGATTGGTCATAAAGGTGAGGCGCGGGTCACCGAGAGGCGTTTCGTTGCCCACCGACCACACCACAATGCTGGCGCGGTTCTTCCCCATCGAAATCAGGTCCGAAAGCTGGGCCTCGGCGTTTTGGTAGGTGGCGGGGTTCTGCCAGGCAATGGTCCAGTACACCGGTACTTCGGCCCACACCAGCAGGCCCATTTCGTCGGCCAGCTTCAGGATGGTTTCGTTGTGCGGGTAGTGGGCTAGGCGCACGTAGTTGCAGCCGAGTTCTCTGGCCCAGGTGAGCAGCATGCGCAGGTCGCCCTCGCCGCGCGCCCGGCCCGGAATCAGCGGGTTTTCATCGTGAATGGAAATGCCGCGCATAAACGTGGACTTGCCGTTCAATAGAATGTCCTGCCCCTTGGTCTGAATGGTGCGGAAGCCGATTTTATCCTGCACCGTTTCGCTGCCGTTAACAAGCGAAACCGCGTACAGCTTGGGGCTCAGCGGCGACCACAGCTTCAATTTCTTAGTAGGAAAGCTGAAAGTGGCGCGGCCATCGCCGTCCGTTTTCAGGGTTTGCCGGATGCCAGCTTCGGCAATGTTCAACGTCACCGACTGGCCGGCTTTGCCCGCGCCGTCGAGCTGCACGTAGCCGGCCAGCTGGCTCAGGTTGTCCTTGGCCAACTGCACCTTGTAGTCGACGATAAACGTCTCGGAGGCTTCGGCAATAAACACGTCGCGGGTGATGCCGCCGTAATTCCACCAGTCGGTGTTGATGGTGGGCACGGCGTCGAGGTGGCGGGTGTTGTCGGCCTTCACCACCACGAAATTGTCGCCGCTGGGGTTCAGCTTGCCCGTCACTTCGTATTGGATGGGGGTGAAGCCGCCCTGGTGCATGCCCAGTTTTTTGCCGTTCAGGTAAATGTGCGACTCGTAGTTGATGGCCCCGAAGTAGAGGAAATAGCGTTTGCCGGCCGTGGGCGCAATCTTAAAGCTCTTTTTCAGCCAGATGGTGCCTTCGTAGTACAGCAGCTTGGGGTCCTGCGAATTCCAGTCGCCGGGAACCTGCATCGCGGCCGAGTGGTCGAAGTCGTATTCAATCAGCTCGGGCTCCTGCGCAGTGCTGGGCTTGGCGTTATCGTAGTAGCCGCCCTTCCCGCTGGCCGACTTGTCAAATGCCTCGCGGCGGTAGTCGTAAAAGCCGTTTTCGTAAGGGTCGATGATGTAGTTCCAGCTGCCGTTGAGGCTGAGCACGCGGCGGCCCGGCGCATTCTGAATCAGGCTGGTTTGGGCGTGCGCGGCGGGGCCAGCGAAGCAGCCGGCCAGGCACAGCACAAGGGCCAGCAACAGCTTCAGCGGGGTGGGTGGGGTCATGTGCGGAAATGGAAGGAGTATTGAGGTGGCGCGCAATGGGCTTCTGTCATCCTGAGCATTCTGCGATTAAAGCAGAGACGAAGGACCTTATCACGGCTGCACGAGTTAAAATAATGCGAACTGTTCTGCTGTCAGAAGGTCCTTCGCAAGCTCAGGATGACAAACGTCCTCCAGTTGCCAGTTGCCAGTTGCTAGTTGTAGCCCGGGTTCTGGGTCAGAATTGGGTTGGTTTGAATTTCCTGAATGGGCAGCGGAAACACCAGGTTGTGGGCATCAATGGGCTTGATGCCGACGCGGGCGAACAAGGCATTCATCACGGGCAGGGCGCGGTCGGTGCGCACGAGGTCGAACCAGCGGTGGCCTTCAAAATTCAGCTCCAGGCGGCGCTCCAGCTCCAGCCGGGTGCGCAGGTCGGTTTGGCTGATGGTGGCGGCCAGGTCCACGGCCGGGGCGGCGGTGGCCACCGGCAGGTTGCGCGAGCGGCGAATAACGCGGTTCACGGCATCGAGCGCGGCGGGGGTGATGGTGCCGCCTTCGTTCACGGCTTCGGCGTACATGAGCAGCACGTCGGCGTAACGCAGGATAATCCAGTCGTTTTCAGCATCGAATGCGCTGGTTGGTACGTCGTTGTACTTCTTGGTGTAGTAGAGGATGGCAGTGCCGGTGCCCGACGAGCCAAACGAGGCGGCGGCCCGCACATCGGTTGCGCCGCTGCTGGCGAAAGCGGCCACCAGGTCGGGGTCCACGGAGTTAAACTGCTGGCCCTGGCTCACGTTGTTGTTCACGGTAACGGCTATGGCCGCCGGCAGTATCGGCATAAACCAGGTACTGAAGTAGCTGCCCACGCCCAGCGCACCTTTGGTGTAGCGCGCGGCCGCCAGAATCTCGGTATTCATCTCATTGTTGGTCAAAAAGATGTTGGCGTAGGTGGCTTGCAGCGCGTAGTTGTTGCCGTCGATGACCTTTTTCAGGGCAGTGGCGGCATCGGCGTACTTCTTCTCGGTCAGCAGCACCTTGCCTAGCAGGCCCTGAGCGGCTCCTTTGGTGATGCGGCCCAGGTTGGGGCCGGCTTGCGTAACGGGCAGGTTGGCTTCGGCAAAAGCCAGGTCTTCCTCAATCTGGGCGTACACCTGCGCCTTGGGCGCGCGGCCAAACTGGTAGGCGTCGGCAATCGATGTGATTTCGCTGGTCACCAGCGGCACATCGCCCCAAATTCGCACGGCGTTGAAGTAGGCCAGCGCCCGAATGAAGCGCACCTCGCCGAAGAAGCGGTTGCGGGTGGCCTCGGTGAGCTTGACGCCGCCGGCCCGGCTCAGAATAATGTTGCAGCGCGCAATGGCCCGGTAGGTTACCAGCCATTGGCTGGGCAGGCGTGGGTTTTGGCCAGAAAAGCTGAAGTCGTTGAACTCGTTGAGCGCCTCGCCCGACGTCACCGCGAAGCTGTTATCCGAAGGGATTTCGGCGTACACGAACAGGCCCCGGTTGCTGCCATTGCCGTACATGTCCTGCAGCGAGGAGTACGCCGCCGTCACGCCCGTCACGATGCTCAGCGAGTCGGAGTAGCCCAGGGAGCTGGGCAGGCGGGTGGGGTCGTTCAGGTCGATGAAGTCCTTGCTGCACGACGTGATGCCCAGCGTGCCCAGGGCCAGTAGGGCGGCGAAGGATGCGCCTTTGAAAAGTTGAGATATAGTCATGGTGGGAATGATTCAATGAGGTTTGTTCAATGGGAGCGGGTGTGTCGACCGTCATGCAGAGCATTCTGCGCATCAAGCAGAGACGAAGCATCTCGCTTGCCACCACTAATCCTGACGATTGAGTCACTACCCCACGCGAGATGCTTCGCTGCGCTCTGCATGACGGATGTAGCGCTCCCTCAACTTAAAAGCCCAGCTGTAGGCCCAGCGTAACGGTGCGGGCCATTGGGTACGCTCCCTGGTCGACGCCGTAGGTGGGGGCCGTGGTGTTGCCGTAGTTGTTGGCTTCGGGGTTGTAGCCGAAGTACTTCGTGAACGTGTACAGGTTCTGGATGCTAGTGTAGATGCCCAGGTTCTGCAGGCTGGCTTTTTTAAGCCACTCGCCGGGCACCTGGTAGCGCAGCGTCACGTTGCGCACGCGCAGAAACGAGGCGTCGTGCACGTAGTAGGAGTTGAACACCGACTTGAGCGAGCCGCGGAAGGTGGCCAGCGGCGTTTTGCCGTCGCCGGGGTTGTCTGGCGAGCGCCAGCGGTTCAGTACCTCCACGCGGGCGTTGGTGCCCCCGCCCCCGTTCACGGTGTAGCGGTCGGCCCCGTACAGCACGTCGTTGCCCTGCGAGCCTTGCAGCGTCACGGCCAGCGACAGGGCCTTGTAGCCGAAGGTGTTTTGCAGGCCGTAGGTGAATTTCGGGAAAGGGTTGCCAATGATGCCGATGTCCAGGGTGTTGATGACGCCGTCGCCGTTCACGTCGCGGAACTTGAAGTCGCCGGGGCGCACCACGGTGCCGTTGCCGGTCCATTTTGGGCTGCTGTCGATGTCGGCCTGGCTCTGGTAAATGCCTTCCTGCTGGTAGCCGTAGAACACGCCCAGCGGCTGGCCCGGCACCACGCGAATAGAGCTGGTGTAGCCGAACACGGCGTCGTAGGTCAGCTGCTCGTTGGCCCCGGCCAGGGCAATCACCTGGTTGCGGTTAAAGGACAGGTTGGCCGAAGTGCTCCACGTGAAGTCGCGGCCCTGCAGGTTGGCCGTGTTCAGCTGCAGCTCGATGCCGCGGTTGCGCACCTCGCCCACGTTGGCCAGCGCCCGCGACGAGTAGCCCAGAATGGCGGGGATGTTGCGGTTCAGCAGCAGGTCGGTGGTGTTGCGCTGGTAGGCGGCCACCGTCAGGTAAATGCGGTCGCGGAACAGGCCCAGGTCGAAGCCCGCGTCGTACTGCGTGTTGGTTTCCCAGCCCAAGTTCGAAACGGCCACGCCGTTGGGCGAGAAGCCAAATGTGCGGGTGCCGTTGCCGGCGCCAAAAACGTAATTGGCGGCCTGCTGGTAAGCTTGGTTGAAGTCGCCGATGTTGTTGTTGCCGGTCACGCCGTAACTGGCGCGCAGCTTCAGCTCGCTGATGGCCGAAAACTGCTTCACGAAGGGCTCCTCGGCCACGCGCCAGGCCAAAGCCACCGAGGGGAAGGTGGCGTAGCGGTTGTCGATGCCGAAGCGCGACGAGGCGTCCCTCCGAAGGGCCGCGGTCAGAATGTAGCGCTGCTTAAAGGCGTAGTCCAGGCGCCCAAATGCCGAGGTCAGCGCGTTGAGGGTGTTGAACAGGCCGGAGCCAAACACCTGGCCAGCAGCGGTAGGGTACTCGATGCTGGTGTTGGTGTAAGTGCCCGTCTGGCCCGATACCGTGCTACCTTCGGCCGTGTTGTACTGGGCGGCGTAGCCGGCCAGCACGGTCAGGTCGTGGTCGGTGCCGAAGGTGCGGTTGTAGGTGGCGGTGTTCTCCCACACCCAGTTCAGGTTGGTGCTGTTCAGGCGCCGGGCGTCGATGTTGTTCAGCACCGGGTTCGAGAGGTTGGCGAGCTGGTTGCCGTTGGTGGGCAGCGTGGCAGGCACATAAATGGCGCGGCGGCCATTCACCATCTCCGCGCCCAGGTTGGTGCGCAGGTGCAGGCCATTGAGCACCTCAAAATCGAGGAAAGTCGAGCCCAGAATGCGCACCACGTTGTTGCGGTCCTTGTACAGGTCCAGCGGGGCCACCGGGCTCAGCAGGTCGCCGGGGTTGCTGATGCCGTTTCGGGTGCCGGTTTTGAGGCTCGCGTAGTCGCCGTTGGCTAGGCGCACCGGCACAATGGGCGGGATGATGATGGCGGCCGTAACGGCCCCGGTTTCGCCGCCCGGGCCACCCCCCGTGATGTTGCCGCCGTTGTAGCTGCCCGAAATCGGCACCACGTCGGTGCGGCTGAAGTTGGGAGCCAGGCTCAAACCCAGCGTCAGTTTCTTGCTTAGCTGGGCGTCGTAGTTGGCGCGCAGCGAAAACCGCTCAAAGCCCGAGCCTTTCACGGTGCCGGTTTGCTTGAAATACCCGCCCGAAACGTAGAAACGCGCCTTTTCGGTGCCGCCGCTGGCGCTCAGCTGGTACTGCTGCTGCACGCCGGTCCGGAAAATCTCGTCCTGCCAGTCGGTGTCGGGCA
Source organism: Hymenobacter glaciei (assembly GCF_039539585.1). NCBI lineage: Bacteria > Pseudomonadati > Bacteroidota > Cytophagia > Cytophagales > Hymenobacteraceae > Hymenobacter > Hymenobacter glaciei. The sequence continues at coordinate 34,199 of NZ_BAABDK010000006.1, forward strand.
GGGTTTTGACGTCGGCATTCAGCAGGGCCAGCACGTCGGGGTTGGTCACCACCTGGCCGCCGTTGGTGACCGACTCGCGGAAGTAGTCCATGAACTGGTCGCGGTTGAGTAGCTCCAGGCGCTTGGCTACTTGCTGCACGCCCGTGTTGGCCGAGAAGTTGAAGCGGGTTTTGCCGTCCTTGGCCCCACGCTTGGTCGTCACAATCACGATGCCGTTGCCGCCGCGCGAGCCGTAAATGGCGCAGGCTGCCGCGTCCTTCAGCACCTGCACGCTCTGAATGTCGCTGGGCGAAATCTGGTTGTAGCTGTCGGCGTTGTTGAGAGGGTAGCCGTCGACCACGTACAGCGGGTTGTTGCCGGCCGAAATCGAGCCCAGGCCGCGCACCCGAATCACAGCGCCCTGGCCGGGCTCGCCCGAGGGCTCGGTAATCTGCACGCCGGCCACGAGGCCCACCAGCGCTTCGGAGGGCGAGGCTACCGGAATCAGCTCCACCTGCTTGGCCGAGATGGTGGCGATGCTGGTGGCCAGCATTTTCTTCTCCTGCACGCCGTAGCCCACCACCACCACTTCTTCCAAACCCTTCGAGTCGGGCGCAAGCGAGGCGCTAATGGAGGTGCGGCCGCCCACAGCTTCCTCCTTGGCAGCATATCCCACGAAGGTGAAAATCAGGGTAGCATCATCGGCGGCTTTGATGCTGTAGCGGCCGTCGGCGTCGGTCTGGGTACCGTTGCTGGTGCCCTTCACGATAACGTTAACGCCGGGCAGGCCCGCGCCCTTCTCATCAACTACGCGGCCGCTGATGGTGATTTCGGCCCGCACGGCGCGGGGCGCGGCCAGAGCGGCCGCCGGAGCCGCCAGGTGCAGGCCGAGGCCCAGGCTAAGCGCCGGCAGCAGCACGAGGGGCCGCAGGCCGCGCCGGAAATCAAGTCGTAGAGTGACCGTCATAAAATGGGTGGGAGTTTGGTGGCTTGGGAGAGAAGCAGCGGGCTGGCGCATCAGGAGCGCGACCGAGGCTGCAGCCGCCCCAAAGCCCGCTAATTGGGGCTTTTTTCGGGGCTTGGCTCTGCGAATTACCGGATTGTTAGCTGCTATCTAATGCAATAGCAGGGCTTTATTTACGTAAACGTTTGCAGCAAATCGAACCGTTTTCGATAGGTAGCCGGGCCTTTTGTAACTTGCCGGGTACTCAGCCTGCACTCTCTGAGGCAAACATTGGAATTACTCCAGTCATGCAGAGCGCAGCGAAGCATCTTGCCCGCAGTAAGTAATTCAACCAGTTGCAACGAAGCGGACAAGATGCTTCGCTACGCTCTGCATGACGTTCTTTTTGTGCTTGGCAAGCCAATCCAGTCTGTTTTTTAAACTGTGTCCGAAAGCCGCACCCCCACCATGACGCCTGTGAACCTGAAGTCGCTGGCCGAAGAGCTGAAGATGTCCATTGCCACGGTGTCGCGGGCGTTGCGCGACAGCCACGAGGTATCGGAGGCTACCAAAGCGCGGGTGCGCGCCCTGGCCGCCGCCCGCCACTACGAGCCCAACGCCTACGCCAGCAGCCTGCGCCGCAACATCAGCAAAACCATTGGGGTGGTGATTCCGAAGGTGGCCAACCACTTTTTTGCCCTCGCCATCAACGGCATCGAGGAGGCGGCCCGCCAAGCCGGTTACCACGTCCTCATCTACCTCACCCACGACGACTACGCCCGCGAAGTGGCCATTGTGCAGCACCTCAAAGGCGGCCGGATTGATGGCCTGCTCATGTCGGTAGCCAGCGGCACCGAGGATTTCGCCCACATCAAAAGCCTGCAGGACACCAACCTGCCCATCGTGTTTTTCGACCGCGTGTGCGCCGAGGTGGCCACCGCCAAAGTCACGACCAACGACTACGAAAGCGGCTACCAGGCCACCGAGCACCTCGTGCAGGCGGGCTGCCAGCGCATTGCCCACCTGCTCATCTCCAACAACCTGTCCATCGGCCAGTTTCGGCAGCAGGGCTACCTCGACGCCCTGCGCGCCCACGGCCTGCCCGCCGACCCCGACCTCGTGCTGAACGGGGTAATGGACAACGAGCAGAACCTGGTGCTTATCCGCGAGCTGCTGCAGCGCCGGCCCGACATCGACGGCATTTTTGCCTCGGTCGAGCGGCTGGCCATCAGCACCTACCACGTGTGCCGCGAGCTGGGCCGCCGCATTCCGGAAGACATCAAAATCATCGGGTTTTCCAACCTCGAATCCGCTTCACTGCTCGACCCGCCGCTGTCCACCATCACGCAGCCCGCCTACGACATCGGCCGCGAAGCCGCCAAAATCCTGCTCCGCGCCGTGGAGAAGAAAAAACCCATCCTGCCCGGCCAAAGCATCGTGCTCGATTCAACGCTGTTTGAGCGCCGCTCCACGGCTGGTCGGTAGGCGGGCATTAATCGCACATTTGTCATCCTGAGCGCAGCGAAGGACCTTGTCACGTTTGAACAGTTTGCAGCCATCTATTCGGCTCAGACGTGGTAAGGTCCTTCGCTGCGCTCAGGATAACATTATTTCGTAAGCGTTATTCCTTCACGATTTTCTGGTGGAGCGAGCCGGTGGCCGTGGTCACGGTGAGATGGTAAATGCCCGGGGCCAAGCTGCGCACATCGAGTTGCCCGGTGCGGGCCACCGCTTGCGCGAGGCACAACCGTCCGGTCAGGTCGCGCAGGGTGGCGTGGCCGGCGTCGGCGTCCAGAGTCAGGTAGAGGGTGCCGGTGGCGGGGTTGGGGTAGGCAGTCAGGCCGGTGGTGGTGGCCGGGGCGGCGCTGGCCGCGAGCGCCGCGCTGCGGGCTTGCAGGGGTTCGGCTACAGTCACCTCATCGAACCGCCACTGCTCGGAGAGGTAATCGGCGAAGTAGGAATACTGCACCAGCGGAATATCCGCCGTTACGCCGCCGCCTTTCACGTTGAGGTACTTGCCGCTGCGCTTGTTCTGGAAGCGGTAGTAACCGCCGCTGCCGGTGTAGCTGATGCGCCACTGCAGGTAGTCCTGGCCCAGGCTGGTTTCGTTCAGGGCCTCCTGGCTGATGGGCTGGTTTTCCTGGATGCGCTCGGCGTCGGTGGCACCTTTGGGGCGCAGGGCGAGGTCGGTGTACTGGTTCACCACGAAGTAGTAGCCGGGGTCGGCGGGCTTGAGCAGCCAGTTGGCCGAACTGACGCCCGTGGCGCTGCCCACGTACTGGGTCACGTCGGCGGTGGCGGAGCCGCTGGTGGGCCGGGCAAAACCCTGCGTGCCCGCCGCCACCGAGCTTTTGCTCACAAAATTGAACGCCAGCTGCTGCTGTGGGGCCGCAGTGCCCTGCGAATAGAAGACTTTCGCCAGCAGGTTGCCGTTGGCATCGAGATTATACAGGTGAGTAGTGCCCGGCCCGATGGAGCCCGCCAGCTGCTTCGTGATGCCGGCGTAGCCTTCCAGGGCAATGCGCACGGTTTCGGTGCCGCGCAGCACGTTGTCGAGCGAGGCGCGGTAGCTGTAGGTGGTGCCGGCGGTGGTGGCCGTGCCGCCCGTCGTGTTCATTATCAGCACAGTGTAGCCGTTGGGCCCGCGCATGGCCACAAACACCACGTTGTTGTTGTTCGGGTCGTTTTTCGTGCCGTTCATCAGGTTGGCCTGGCGGTAGTTGCTGAGCATCGCCAGGTGCCACATGGTAGACCGCCGCTGCAGCGCGCTTATCGTGCCGTCGGTGGCGTAGAGCGAATAGTCGGTGGTGCCGCCCTTGCCACCGCCCTCAAAAATGCTCCACGGCACGAAGCACAGGCCGCCTTGCTGCATGGTTTTCTTGGCCATTAGGGCCACGAACTGGCCGGCGCGGAAGTCGTCGGCGCGGGCCAGGGCGATGCCGTCGTTGCTGTTGGTGGCGTTCACCTCGGTCACGCCAATGGTGAGCGGGGCAAAGCCATTGGCGGCGCGGCTGGCGGTGGTGTTGCCCACCAGCGTTTCCAGCAGCGCAAACGTGGTGTTGAGCTGGGTTTCCGTTTTGTCGGCGTAGAAGTGAAAAACGAAGTGGTCGAGCAGGGGCCGCTTGACGTTGGTGGCCGTGTTGAGGTACGACGCCTTGCCCACGTCGTTGAGAAACTTGGCGTAGAAGTCGTTCATCACCTCGGGGTAGAAAAGCCGGAAATCCGGGCCTATCAGCTTGCAGTTTGGCAAGTCGTTCTTCAGCCGGATGGCCAGCGCCTTGTATTGCAACACCCACGAGGCGTAGGTGTAGCCGTACTGGTTCACGTAGTCGCCCGACGACCATTTTAGCGGCTCGTTGTAGTCGGGGGTATCGGGGTCGTTGGCCGGGTCCTGCTCGTTGCCAATGGCCCAGTAAGTGACCGTGATGTTGTGGCTGGCGAAGTAGGTGACGAAGCTGGAAAGCTGGTCTTTGCTCAACTTGATGGGCACCTGCACGATGGGCTCGGCCCCGAGGCTGCGCGCGTAGTTGATGGCCGCCACGTAGCTGGCCGGGTTCTGCCACAGCACGGCGTCGTCGAACCGGGCCCCGCCGATGCGCATCCAGCGCAAATCGGCTTTGCGCAGGTCGTTGGTCAGAGCGGTGTTGGGGTTGGTGAGGGCATCGGAGCCCGACTTGATGTTCCAGTAGTTAATGCCAAAGAACTGCGGCGAAATGGCTTGGGCCGAAGCCGCGAGCTGCACTAGGCCGAGGGCCAGCACCAGCGCCCACCGCCCGGCGCGGGGCCAGCCTGTGACGAGGAAGGATGAGATAGTAGTTTGCTTTTTCATGTGGGAATTGGAGTTGGTGAAGAAAAAGAAAAAACGCGCAACGCAGGACTTTGAAATTGATATGGCCTCTATAAATGAATGAGATAGGATGATGGTGAAAAATGTCATGCCAAGCGCCGTCGAAGCAGCTGGCGGGCAGTAGTAAACCAATCAATTGAATTACCACTGCCCGCCAGCTGCCTCGGCGGCGCTTGGCATGACGTTCTTTTTGCGCTTGCCCGCTTATTCCAGCACCACGCGCTTGGTTAGCGTCTGGCTCTCGGCCTGCAGGCGCAGCGTATACACGCCCGCTGCCAGGCCCTGCGTGCCGAACTCGGCCGTCGCTCCCGCCGCGTTCAGCGAAATGCTGCGGTTCAGCACCACCTGCCCGAGTGCGTTGAACAACGTGGCGCGCACCTCGCGCTGGCCCGCCAGCGGGGGCAGTAGTACCGTGAACCGGCCGTGGGCGGGGTTGGGGTACAGGCTCACGGTAGCCGCGCTCAGCTCTACCCGGGTGGCCGTGATGGTGGCCGGGCGCAGCACGAGGCTGAAGCGAACCGTGCCGCCAGTGGCCGTGGCCAGCGTGAAGGTGTAGCGCCCACCCGAAGCCAGCAGCTGCTGAGTTCCCGTCAGGGCGTCGCGCAGATACACCGCCGCGCTGCCGAAATTGGCCAAATCAACCACCTCGAAGCGGAAGCTGCCGGCCTGCGGCACGCGCAGGTGCAGCGGCACCAGCACCTCGGCCGTGCCCAGCGGGGCCAGGCCGTTGATGGCTAGCGAGCGGCTGCCACTCAGCGTGGCCAGGTCGAGGCCGGCGGAATTGGCGAGTTTGGTGGCGTCGAATTCGGCATCCACGCCGGCGCTGGCCCCGGCTTGCAGGTACAGGAAAGTATCGTCGCTCCTGCCGGCTCCGGCCAGCTGCAGGTGCAGCTGGGGCCGGGTATCGACCAGCCCGCGGCCAAATACGGGTTGCGCCGCGAAGCTGGTGATGCGGTTGGCGTTGGTCAGGTTCACCGCGCCGGGCGTGCCGGCGGTACTCACGCGGGCAAAGTAGCCCGAGCCCGCCACCACCAGCGGCGAGGTACCAATGCCGTTGGCGTAGCTGCGGTAGGTGCCGGCGTACTGGCCGGTGCTCTGGTACACGTACATCGCAGCATCCATGCCGGGGCGCTGGGCGGGCGTCACGGTATTCCAGTCCAGTGGGCTGGGGTAGGGGTTACCCAGCAGCTGCCAGCCCGCGTCGGCATCGGTGCCCCGGCTCAACGGCCCCGAGTTTTGCGCGGCGTTGTTGAAGGTGCCAGTGAAGGCAATAGGCGCGGCCGTGGCCGGTGCATTCACGCTGTAGCCGCGCGTGGGCTGCATAGTTTCAGTGCCGTCGGCAGGCGAGAACCAGCCCTTGTCAAATGCCGCATAATTCGAAACCGCCGTGGCCAAGCGGCCTTCATCATACCCAAACACCGTGGGGAACGGCGACACCGAACCCGGCGTGGCGCTGGTGTTGTATGCCGAGTTGAAGGTTGGCACGAAGCCCGTTGTACCCAGGCTGCTGAACGTGGCCGCGGCCACCGGCGAGCTGAAGTGGCGGTAGGCCGGGCCGGTTACTGCACTGGTAACTGCGCGCTGCATGGTGCCGGCACCCGTCACCACGCCGCCGGTGTTGTCGACCAATGCCGTGCCGCTGGCCGAGGAAAGCAGCACCAGCGGCTGGCCACCGGTAGCCAGGTTGCCGCTTTGCAACCGGACCACCTGGGCCACGCTCACGCCCTGGCTCAGCGTAAGCCCGAGTACATTGTTCGCAGTCAGATTACGCACCTGGCCGGGCAGGCCCGCGCCGGTAGTTTGGGCGGCCACGCCGTTGTAGGTGTAAGAAGCGTCCGCATCGAACGTGCGGGCACCGCTAACCTGAATGGCTCCGGTAGCGCCCGTAGCCGCAATGCCGGCCGGGTCACAAATTTGCAGCTCCGCGCCGGCTTGCAGCGCGAAGGTGGCCGCGCCGCTCAGTGCTTGGCAATTACTGGTGAGTACGCCGCCCGCCTGCACCAGCACCGCGCTGGCCACGCTGGTCGCGCCCAGCAGCATGAGCGTGCCGCCGTTCTGCACCGTGATGCTGTTGTAGCTGCCGCCGGCCGTGAGGCGCTGGCCGCTGGCCACCACCAAATCGGGCCCCAGCACCACGTTGCGCAGGCTCTGGATGTAGTCGATGTTGGGCTGGCCAAAGCCGTAGCCCCAGTTGAAGGCCGTGCTTTTGCTCAGTGCGCCCTTGGCTCCGTTGTAGTCGGTCAGGTCCTGGGCGGGGTTCAGGGGGTAGTGGAAGGTGCCGCCCCCGGCATCGGTGCCGTCAGGCGAGGTCATTTTGGACCCCGCTACCGACAGGTAAAGCGACGAAGGCACGCCCGCGTTGCCGCCGCCCTTGGTGGCGTAGGTATGGATTGCCCCGGCCACACCGGCCGCCGTGCCCGTTTTCACCATCACCATGTCGTACTGCGTGATATTGAAGGAAGTAGCGGTGGCAAGGTTGGTTAGGTAAGTCGGGTTATCCAGCAGCAAATCGAGGGTGAAATCCGACGCGTCTACATCGGGCACGTAGCCGGCAGGGCCGGCCAGGCGGCGCAGCACGATGGTGGTGCCCAGGCGCAAATCACTCCAGAAAGCCGTGTTGTTGAAGCTGTACTTGCCGCCGTTGTCGGCGGTGTTGTTGGTTTCAAAATCCTTCACCACCAGGCCCCGCAGGTCGAGGTGGTCGCGCACCACCAGCAGCTCCATGGCGTCTTGGTTGCCGTTGGCGTCGTTGGTGGCGTTGTACACGCGGTTCACCACAATGGAAGGCGGAGCGAAGGCCTGGTTGCGCAGCAGCTGGATATAGCTGATGTTGCCCGTGCCGAAGCCGAAGCCCCAGTTGCGGCTGGTGCTGGTGCTGCTGGCCACGCTGGTGCCGTTGTAGTCGGCCGTTGTTTGGGCCGGGTTCAGCGGGTAAAGGAAAGCCCCCGTGCCCAGCACGGCATTGAAAACCAGTTTGGGGCCGGAGAGGCCGGTGTAGAGCGCGTTGGTGCTGCCGTTATTCGACACCAGGGCATGCACCGGGTTGTCAATCCCGCTGGCGAGGCCCGTTTTCAGCAGCACCATGTCGGTATTGGTCAGGTTGAAATTCTGGCCAGTGTTCGACAAATCCGCTAGGTACGTGGTGTTTTCCATCAGCATATCCACCGTGAAATCCGAGGCATCGGTATCCGTGGCGTACCCGGTGATGCCCGAGGCCAGGCGACGCAGCACGATGGTGGTGCCCACGCGCAAGTCCTTCCACAGCGCATTGTCTTTGAACTGAATTTTGCCGCCGGTGTCGCTGGTCAGGTTGGTTTCGAAGTCCTTCACCACCAGCCCGCGAATATCGAGGTGGTCCTGCGTCACGAGCAGCTCCACGGCATCGGTCGAGCCGTCCGAAGTCGAGCTGCCGTTGTACATGCGGTTCACCACAATGCCCGTAATCGGCTGCTCCACAAACGTCAGTTTCGAGAAGTTGAGGCTGGCGCTCACGACGTCAAATTTCAGCGTCGCATTGGGCGAAGCTTCCAGATACACGTTGTTGATAACCAAATCTTGGTAAGTGCCGAAGCCCCCCGTAGCGGGCACTGCCACCACCCCGGTGCGGTCCACGTCATTCACCGACAGCCGCAGCGAGCCGGTCGAGGTTGCTCCCGTCGAAACCCGCACCGTGACCTTGTAGAGGCCGGTGCGCAGCACGTTCACGGTGTATTTCAGCCACTCGCCGGTGGCCGAGTAGCCCACGTTGGTGTAGCCGGCATCGCCGTTCTCGGTGTCCACGCCCTCGCTGGGGCGGGGCACGGTGGGGTCTACGGCCGCGCCGCGGTTGGCCACGTCCGAGTCGTTATAAGCCACGCCCTGGCCGCCGTTGTCGTATTCCACCGCCTTTATCACCCCCGGAATCACGGCCGCCGTGCCCGAATACGGCGTGCGTACGCAGGCACTCACCTGCACCACCGATTTACTCACCACAATCGTCGTGTCGGAGTTCACCAGCGTCATGGTCACGGTGGGGTTGCCAGCGGTGGCGTAGGCCACGGCGGGCGGGTTTCTGCCGGTGCCAGTGGCCGGCGTGGCGCCCGTCCCGAAATTCCAGTTTATCGACGTGAATTCGCCGAGCACCGAGGCCGAATACGTTACCGCCTCGGGGGCGGTGCAGGTGAAGGATTTGTCGGCCGTGAAGTTGGCCAGCGTATACGTCTTGCCGGGGTTGAGGTACTTCGGCGGCAGCGTCTGCTGCGCTTGTTGCAGCGAGTACACAATCTTCCTGGTGAGCGCGCCCTGGCTGTTGAACAGCAGCACCAGCGTCGACTGCGCGTATATTTTGTCGTTGTAGAAGGTGTTGAAGCCGGCCGGCACGTTAATCTTCAGGGCCGCCGCGCCGGGCACCGTGGCGCCGTCCAACTGCACCGTGAAATCGTAGTCCGTCGCGTCGCTTTCGTTCAGCACCATCACAGCCGTGGTGCCGTTGTCGGTGCTGCTGAGGACTTTCACCAGCGCCTGGTTGTCGGTGGCGTTGAGGTTGGTGCCGTGCAGGTTCTCCGACACCAGCATCTCGTGCCAGAACGCCGAGCGCGGCTTAAACGCCGCGGGCGTACTGCCATCAATGTAGCCCAAATCGCCGGTGCCGCGTGCCCCGCTGCCCTCGTGAATGGACCAGGCCTGCATCGATACCGCCTCGTACTTCATGCCCACGCCAAACACCTCGGCCCAAAACTGCCCGTTCAGAAACGAGTGTACGCCCACGCCCTCCACGGTATTGGCGGCGGGGTTGGCGTAGTCGATGTTGAATTCGGTGAGGGCCCAGCGTAGGGCGTTGGCCCCGGTGCGGTTGTTTTTGGTGTTCGCGGCCGCCATCAAACCCAGCAGGTTGACGACGTTGTTGGTTAGGTTGTTGGTGCCACTCACTACTTGCGCCCGCGTTTGCGTGCCGGCAAAGGGGTAGGTGTGAAACGTGATGACATCGATGTAGTAGCGGCCGTTGGCATCGGTGCCCGTGATGTCGTTGGCGCCGCCCACCAGCGCGGGGAAGTAGCTGTTGTACGAAGCGTTTTCCGGGCCCACGGTCAGAATGGTGGGGTCTACCGCCTTCATCGCCGAAGCAAAGGCCTTGATGTAGGCTTCCACGCCCGCCACGGGCGTCGGGTTGGTTTGCGAGGCGTTGTTCAGGTCGGGCTCGTTGCCGATAATCCAGTACTTTACGTTGCGGCCCATCGTGATGTTGACGTGCTGCACCACCTGCGCCGCCTGCGCCGCCGTAAACCGGCCGCGCCCCTCTGACACCTGCACCATCGGCTCGGCCCCAATCCGCCGGATGGAGTCAATCAGCGCGATGTACTGCGCATTGGTCACCAGGTTCGAGTTCACGCCGTTGCCGCCGATGCGAATCATCTTCACCTTCGACTGCTTCACCAGAGGCCACAGCTTGTCGAGCTGCCCGTTGAAGACCTGATTGCCCAAAGCGGTAGGCAGCCAGGCGTTTTGGCCCGCCAGGTAAGGCGAAATGGCCTGGCCGAAACTAGTCGTCAGCGTCAGGCCGCTGAGCAGGAGAAACAATAACAGTTGCTTCATAGGAGGGAAGGGGTTTGTTGAAGTAGCGGGAAGCAGGCCGGCAGGCACCAAGCGCACGTTGCGAACAGGCAATAGCGCGCCGGGCCACCCGAAAACGGGCAGCAGCCAGAAGGAATCAGAACGCAGCAGTAGCCAACGGGCTACCAAGCTCCTCAACCCGTCAGTCGGCGGGTGCCCCGGCACATTGGCAACGGGGAAGGGGAGGTGGAATGGGCCACTAAAGGTATTGGCCTACTTTGCCTAAAAGCTAGAGCAACACCGTATTTATCTACGAAAACGTTTGCGGAATATTCAAGGAGTCCGATGGCCGCAAAAGGGCCTATTCAGCTCAACAGCAATGAACTGCTGCATATAATTGTATTGCTGATAAATTATTGTTAAACAAAGGGTTGTATTCTTATGAATTGGGGGAAAAGGCTTGAGTTCGCCTTCCAATCCTAGTTATTCGGTGCGATAAGAACATAGCTCCGCACCCTACACTTCTGCAGTGGCTTCAACCCATCAATCATCGCCCTTGGCGGCTTTCAGGCTCAGATTCCAGCCGTAGTGAACCCCAACACCGGGGCATTTTCGCCCTCGCCCAGCACAAACTCTGGCTCGGCTGTGGCCATTTCATAGCGCAGCACCACGTCGGTTTCAAACGCCACGAAATACTCGCAAAGCAGGGCCAGCGCTTTGGCGGGCCACTCTTCGCCGAGGTAGGCTTCGAGTTGAGCCACCGACAGCCCCAGTAGGCTGATTTCAAGCGCCGGCAGGGTTTCCTGGTAGTCGCCGCCCAGCACCAGGTCGCGGCCCAGGGCCAGGTTGCCCAGGGCACTGCCGCCTGCCCCGGGCTGGCGCGCGCCACTCGCAGCGGGCGCAACCACCGGGTGGCACAGGGGCGCTACCACGCGCAGCTGCACGGCCTGGCCTAGCACGCTTTCGAAGCACTGCCGCGTGCGGGGCAGGTCGCCCGCAATGCTGTGGGCCAGCGGCAGCAGGTACAGCAGGTTGGTGAGCGGGCCGGGCGGCAGGCCGCTGTCGGCCACGTTCCAGAAGCGGGCCAGCGCCTCGTTGTACCAGCGGGCCGACAGGTTGGTGAAGTAGCGGCGTTCTTCCTGCTCGATGAGCACCCGAAAATGGTAAAACTCCTGCTCGAAGGGCAGGAAGAACAGCCGGGTGGACTTTTCCTTGCGGCGCTGGTGGCGAATGTCCTCCACCATGGCGCGGGGGCCGGGGGGCGCATCGGTACTATCGGTGCCGGGCTGGTGGAACACCTGCTGCGGCAGCGCATCGTAGAGGCCCTCGCGGTGCACCTCGAGCACGGTCCGCACCACCGGCCGGCCGCTGCGCTCAAAATCCTCGTCGCGCACGGTGCCCAGGTCGCGCCGGTAGCGACGAGAAAAGAGCCCTACTGGCCGAATCAGAAAATCGTCGAACTCGTAGCCCTGCGTCAGGAGCTCGGCCAGAATGACTTCGAGGCGCAGGTCGAATGGCTGGCGGCGCAACTGGGCCAGCAGGCGATGAACAGAAGTAGTCTCAGACACGGGAAAGGAAAGGGTGCGGGGCCCGGCCCGGGCCCGCATTTGGTGGCGTAAACCTACGCGGTAACCAACAAAACAGCCGCCGTCCGGCTTCGTGTCGTAGCTTCAACTTTGAAGTTTTACGTACCTTGGCCTGCTTTTCCGGGCCTACCACCGGAGCCGCTCCGAGTTATTCCTTTCCAATTCTTTCACGAATGCTTCCTAATCCGCAGTCGCAGGCCCGTAGCGCCGTTTCGAGTACCGTTTCTAATTTGAGTTCGCGGGTACAGGGCAGTAAGGTGTTTATCAGCGGGTTGCTTTATGTGCTGGGCACAGTGCTGGCTTTTGGGCTGCTGGGTTTTGCAGCGGTGCGCAGCCCGTGGTCGTTTCCGCTCACCTCGGGGCTGCTGCAGCTGGCACTGCTGCTGCTGGGCTGGCTCTATGCCGCGCAGCTGCCCAACTGGCTGCCCTGGCACGATGCCGGCAAGCGCTGGCAGGCCATTCTCATCTTAGTTATTACGGCGGCCATTGGGGCCGGGGCCATCTGGGCGCTGCACTGGCTGCCGTGGGCCAAAGGCTACCTGCCGCCGGCCAGCTTCACCATGGCTGTGATTCCATTTGTGCTGCCCTACATATTCTGGCAGGCATTCCTGGCCTGGCGGGCCATCCCGTACCGGCAGTTCAAGCTGTGGCGCTACAACCCCAACACCGCGGGCCCCGACCTGGCCCGCATGGATTTGAACAACTTCATGGTGGTGCATTTCTGGATGACGCGCCGCCACGGCGAATCCCTCTACCACGACTTTTCGTCGAAAGCACCGTACCAAATGCGGCTGAACGACCTGTTCAGCATTTTCCTCACCGACTACAACAAGCTGAAGCCCGACCAGGCCCTGCAATACCTCGACAACCAGGGCGAGCCGTATGGGTGGCTTTTTTATGCCAAGCGCCCTTGGTGGCGCAGCCGCAAATATTTCGACCCCGATTTCACGTTTCAGGACAATTTCCTGCGGCAGGGCAGCATTATTGTGGCGCAGCGGGTGCCCGCCAACGCGGCCAACGCGAGCTAATCGTACTTTCCGCCAACATATGCTGCCATATGTTGTATTCTGGATTTTACATTTGACCCCTGAGTCGAGCGGTGCTTCCGCCATTCGCCGCAACCTCCGGCCTTTTTTACGTTACTTTCGCCTATCCTTCCAGGCTCCATGCTACCAGAAATTACACATTACCCGGTGAACTGGGTCGACGGGATGAAAATCTCGCGCCGCCACTTCGCCGAGGTCGAACAAGCCACCTCCGACCACCTGCGTGACGCCATTGCGCTGCACCTCCGCCCCGATAACTACGGCCTGCTGCCCGTCGATAACGAGCTGGGCAGCCCCGCCGCGTTCGAGCTGCTGCTCAGCGTGAATGCGCAGCACGAAGTGCAGGCGCGGCTTACGCAGTGCCGGGCCATCACGGCCGGGGGCGCGCGCATCGAAATCACGGCCAGCAGTACGCCGCTCACGGCCCGTACCAGCCTGGCCCAGCTGCTGGCCCAGTTCAGCCTCACGGCCACCGAGGGCCTGCGGTTTAGCGTGGTGCTCAGCGTCAATCCCTTCGAGCGGGTGCCCGTGGGTACGCCCAGCCCCGAGGAGGTTCCGCCGCGCCACCCCTATACCCGGCCGGCCTACGAGTTGGGCTTCGTGCCTACCCAGCAGCTCAGCAGCGAGGCCAGTGCGGCCTTCACGCTGGTCGTGGGCGAGCTGCAGTACGCCGAGGGCGAGTTGCGGCCGGTGGTGCAGTTCATTCCGCCCAGCACGGCCCTGGCCAGCCATCCGGCGCTGTTGCAGGCCCTGCATCAGCTCGATTTTCAGCTTGGGGAACTCGAAACCGACGCCTTCAAGGTTATTCACAAGGTGAAGCTGCGCACCGACAAAAAAAGCCACCTCGCCGACCTGGTGCGCGACCTGGCTGAACGCACCGTGTTTGCGCTGGCCCAGCAGCTTACCACCCTGCGCCTGTTGGCTGTTAGCCAGCCGCCCATCTACCTGCTCGACGCGCTGCTGCGTATTGCCAAGCAGTTCAAAACCGCGCTCGACAGCCTCACCGAAGGCGAGCGCGAAGAGCTGCTCAAATACTTCGAGCAGTGGTCGGAAACGCTGCCGGCTACGCTGTTGGGGGCTTTGCAGGCCGCTGTCACGCTTACGTATAACCACCACCAGGTGCACGAGCACCTGCGCCAGCAGCAGCAGTTGTGGCAGCTCATCGGTACCATCTTCCGGCAGCTCAGCCAGCTCGAATACATTGGCAAGAACAAGGAAGGCTGGCAGAGCTTCATCAACGAAAACCCGATTGAGAATTCTCCAGGCAAGGTCTCCATACCGAGCAAGACCTTGGTCGGCGACGCAAAAGCCGGGGAGGCCCCGCGTTGGAACCCTTTCACAACTTAGTCCGCCGTTGCGCGCCGCTAATTTTTCACCTGCATGAAACCCCTTAACCAACCCGAACGACGCACTCGCTTGTGGCAGTTCTCGCTGCTGTACCTGCTGGCGTTGCTCATTCCGCTGGGAGCATCCTACTATTTGTTTTCAAACAACAGCATTGCTGACGAAAACGCTCGCCTCAAAAAGGAGCTTGACCGCACCCACGAGGAGCAGGGACGTTTGATTGCCCAGTTCGACACCCTAACCCGGCACCTGCAGCGCATTGACAAAGTGGACCTGCAAATGATAGCCGAGCCGAACCCGAATGTGCGCAGCGTGCTGTTGCTTAAAAACCAGGACTACAGCAATGCCATCGCTGCCCGATTGAGCGAACTGCGCAACGACACGGCGCTGATGCAAATACCGGCACACCGGCTATTGGCCCGCAATATTTTACGGGACTTCGACTTCTACCGTTCTACCCGCAACACCGTTGATGGCTTGCGGCAGGAGGTTGCCAAAAGCGGGGAAGGCGCCCGGGGAAGTGCAATGCTGGCGACTGAACTCTCCAGCTGCAAGCTAGAAGCATCTGCTGCTAAGCAACAGGTTGTTACTCTGCAAGCGGCCCTTGCTGCTGCTTCGGCCCGGGGCGGCGGGGGTGGAGGCGGCGGAGCTCCTGCTCCGGCTACTCCCAGCAGTTCTTCCAAGCTTCAGATAGAGCTGTTACGCGACCAAGTGGCTTTCGCGGAAGCCGACTGCTTGCGCCAACGCGCCCTCGACCACAAAGCCCACAGTAAGGAGCGCAAGCAAATGCTCGAACAGTCGCGCACGGCCTTCATTCAAATCCTGCAAAACCCCGCCACCGAAAACCTGAAAGCCAGCATCGAAAAAACCCTGGAACCCATCAACGTGGAGCTAGGCCGCCCGGCGCGCTTCTTCGGGTTGTTTTAGAGCGGTTTTCAGGCTGGTGTACGGGTGTAGAGACGCAAAATATTGCGTCTCTACTCGTTCAAGCAACCATCCACCAACCTGGAAACTGCTCTAGGTCCTAATTCTACATAGCCTCCTTCGCGGCGGGCTGCATCCAGGGGCATTGGCCGTGCCTCGGCTGCAGCCCGCCGCGACCGTATGTAGCACTGCCCTTAGCCGCTACGCATTACCAAACCAAACGGCACTTCAGCCGCTACAACTCATTCCGCCGCCTCGGTACGCGCGCCGCAAAATTGGCCATTGGTCTTTTATTCTCCGCGCACCGCGCAGCTATGCTGCTCGGGCTACTTCAATGGTCCGCACACGAGCTTGTGCTCAGGACGAAAAACCGGGAGCTTTTCTGAGAAGCCTACGCATTTACTGCCGCCGGTCCTGGCTGGTGCCACCGCTGCGGAAAATGCGGATTTGAGTACGTACTAACGCGTATTTATCGGCTGAGTATTTCCTGGAATTTCTGTCGGGATAGGACAGGGATCATTATGTAATGGCTTAGTAATTAATTTTTTGTAGCTGTAAAGTTTGGGTTCGGAGAGTGTGATTGCAGGCGAAAGCATATTTAACATGCCTGTGAGTGGAGGCGTATGAAAGGGGCGGTGAATCCCACGCCGCAAGTCTTTCCACCCTTTTCATTCTCGTTATGTTCGACAAACTGGAAACCCTCGACGACCTGTTCGAGATGCAGCTCAAAGACCTTTACAGCGCCGAAAACCAGTTGGTGAAGGCCCTATCCCAAATGGCCGAAAAAGCGAAGGACGGTCGCCTGCGCGCCGGTTTCACCAAACACCTGCATGAAACAGAGAAGCAAATCGAGCGCCTCGAAAAAATCGGCGAAGACTTAGACCTCGACCTCGATGGCCACACCTGCAAAGCCATGAAAGGCCTCATCGAAGAGGGCCAGGAAACCATGTCGGAGCGTGCCACCGAGGAGGTGATGGACGCCGCCCTGATCGCCGCTGCCCAGCGCATCGAGCATTACGAAATTTCGGGCTACGGCACCGCTGCCCACTACGCCCAACGCCTGGGCCACACCAGAGCCGTAGAGCTGCTACGCCAGACCCTCGAAGAGGAGCAGCTGACCGACACCAAGCTCAACGACCTGGCCAAGAACTACATCAATCAGAAGGCCGAAACGGAGTAAGCTTCTACAGTAAACCGTGGCTTTCCCGCTTGCATTGCTAGCGCAAAAAAATGCCCGCAGCTAGCGGGCGTTTTTAGTTAGGGCCCGGCTGGCAATTCTTTTCCTGTTGCTGTGAAAACCAGCATTTCCGACTTGGCCAGGCACCGGCTGGCTTCGCTCCGACACTTGGATTTGCGGCAGCATCCCATTGATGAGCTAGTAGTGCGGGTGGGCGAGTTGCTGGAGGGCCACCCCATGCGCTGCCTGGAATTTGCACCCGGCCTGCTCCTGTATCGCGGCATTCTGCGCGAGGAGCTGCCAGAGCGGGTGGCCGATGTTTCGTACCCGCCGGCCGAGCTGGTGCGCTACGACCAGCGCGCCAACCGGGCCGGCACGCCCATGTTTTACTGCAGCGCTACCTAGCATCCTCCGTTTTTTGAGGCCCAG
Source organism: Hymenobacter glaciei (assembly GCF_039539585.1). Classification (NCBI taxonomy): domain Bacteria; kingdom Pseudomonadati; phylum Bacteroidota; class Cytophagia; order Cytophagales; family Hymenobacteraceae; genus Hymenobacter; species Hymenobacter glaciei. Next base: position 51,003 of record NZ_BAABDK010000006.1, read on the forward strand.
GTGCAGCCCGGCGATGGCGTCGTCATCAGCCGCTGGAAAACGCAGCAGCCCTTGCGCATTCTCAGCTTTGGCTACGCCGACACCTGTGCTGACGACCCGCATTCCGACCGCGAAAAATCCCTTCGGCACGCCCTGGCTCAACTCCTGGAAGGAACCCGTGACATTGCCGCCTTCCTCACCAGCACCTTCACCAAAACAGTAGCCGACGACAACCAGCACCACTACCGCCTGTCGGTGGCCGTGGCCGAGGCCTGCCAGCTGGGCCAGGACTTCGATGGCTTGCTGTACCCCTCGGCCGCCATGACCTCGCCGGCCCACAACCTGGCGCTGCACCCCAGTTGCCTCGATACCGGTAAGCTAACGCTGGACTACGTGGAGCACCTGCGCGTGCACCACGTTTCGCCCGATACCGGTGTGCTCGATGTGTGCTCGCTCGATAGTGCCCAAAGTGCTGTACCCGATGGCTGCCTGCGCTGGCAGGGCCGGCCCGGCAACTGGGTGCTCCGCGAAAGCAGTACCGCCACCAATTGCTGGCTGGAACAGGGCCAGTGGCGCTGCTAGGCGCTGGGGAAGGTTGGAACCCGGCATTTTACCGAGATATTTAAGTACTTATAACCGGCTAAATCTGTATTTCAAGCAGCCGGGCAATGCGTATAAAGACCGGGTTGGTCGAATAGTCAATTGCTCGATGCCTGCCCATAACCCAACCAATTCCATTCACCCTTTTCAAACACTTTCCACCAGCACCGGCGGCATCGAGGGCCAGCTGAAGGGCCGCGTGGGCGACAGCCCCGTACTGGGCGGCGGCACATACGCCAGCAACGATTCCTGTGCCGTGTCCTGCACCGGCGACGGCGAGGTGATTATGCGTGGGGCGCTGGCGCACGAGGTGCACGCGCTGGTGAAATACAAAGGCCTGCCGCTGGCCGAGGCCTGCCAGGCCGCCCTGCAGCTGCGCGACGACGAGCTGAAAGGTGACAAGGACATGATTGCCATCGATAAGGATGGTAACATCGCGCTCGAATTCAACAGCAACTTCATGCGCCGCGCCTACCGGGTGGGCAACGCCGAGCCGGTTGTGGCTATGTGGAAAGACGAATAGAGGGGGATACAGTGGTTTTCAGGTCGTGTACCTGCCTGAATGAGTAGGGGCGGGGCTTGCCCCCGCCCGTCGGCGCTTGAAAACTATCCTGGAATTACCAGAATGTGGGATAAAGGCGGGCATGCAGCGCAATGCGAAGCATGCCCGCCTATACTGCATTGCCTGTTTTTGGCCTCTGTCAACACCCCGAATACGCATTTACCGAAATCCAAAATCCGTATTTCTAACGCTGCTGGTTGCCGGAAGGCGCCGTAAAAAACAGGGAGTTCATCGTTGCCGGCATTAGAAGGGCGGCGATGAGCTGGGCGTTACTCAGCATTTTATCTGCTGTTCAGGCCCTCTCCACCGATACAGTCGCTCCGTTGGGGGCGTCTGTTTCGGTTAAGGCCGCTACCTATTCCATTTTCTCTTATTTCATGCCCAACCAATTCACCACGCCTAAAGGCAAGTTAATAGCCATCGGCGGCCACGAACAGCGCGAGAAAGATGGGCCCGCGCGGGAACAATCAGCCGAGTTTATTCTCCAGCGCTTCGTAGATGAGCTGGCCAGGAAAGATACCGTTGTTGTTATTCCCACTGCTTCGGAAGAGCCCGAAGAAGCTGCCCAGGACTACGTTACCGTTTTCACCGAGCTCGGCATCAAGAAGGTTGAAGTGCTGGACATCCGCAGCCGCGAGCAGGCCAATAGTACGGAAGCCTTGGAAACGCTCAATCGGGCCGATGGCGTCATGTTCACGGGCGGCGACCAACTCCGGCTCACGGCCCTGCTTGGGGGCACGCTGGTGCTGGCCCGCATCACCGAGCGCTACCAGCGCGAAGCCTTTGTGGTAGCTGGCACTAGCGCCGGCGCCGCCGCCATGAGCACGCCCATGATTTACCAGGGCCGCAACGACGCCGGCTTTCTAAAAGACGAAATCCACATCACCACCGGCCTGCAGCTGCTGCGCGACGTGGCCATCGATACCCATTTTATTGCTCGCGGCCGCATTGTGCGCATGGCTCAGATTATCGCCACTAACCCCGGCTGCATTGGCCTGGGCCTGGAGGAAGACACCGCCGTGCTGGTTACCAAGGGAAACGAGCTGGAGGTGATTGGCAACGGGATGGTGGTATTGCTCGACGGCCACGAGTGCACTAGCAACACTATTTATGAGGTGCGGCCCGGCGAAGTGTTTTCTATCCGCGACCTGCGCCTGCACTTGCTGGCCAAAGGCCAGTGCTTCAAACTGCCGGGCTTTGCATCTACCAAAGCCTCGCTGGAGAAACCAGTAAAGGAGTAGTCACCGCATGGGCTCCGCCAAATGAAACGGAACCCAGTGGAGAAAAAAGCGGCTAGCTAGTGCTGTCAACGAAGGGGAATCCATCCCAAGCTATTCACTTCAACGGCGGCAAGGTCCTCAATACCTGATCCAGCACCCTGTCGCTACCGGCCCGGGCCGGCTAGCAGTACACTGGCCTGCTTTTTAAGTAGGTGCGCAAAAGTAAACGAGTACAAGCACGTCATGCAGAGCGTAGCGAAGCATCTCGCGTGTGGCAGTAAATCAATCGTTTAACGATGCGAGCGAGATGCTTCGCTGCGCTCTGCATGACGGTTACTTGTGCGTAATTACTTAAGCCCCAGCGGGGCGGTACGCGCTCAACGGCTGCCGCCCCGCTGGGGCTTTTGGGTATACTCCGCAAGGGGCTGATTACTGCTCCATTTCCGATGCTTCAGGAGCACTTGCCAGAACGTTTGCTGCCGCTGTGTACGCCTTAGCGCATGGTTTTGCCGCGGTTGTCCCAGTGGCTGGACTTCACCTCCTAGCTGCCAGGCTGGCGCTTGATGGTGCGCGTGTACCGCTCGCCGGCAATGAGGCCATCGGGCCGGCGCTTGCCAAAAAACAGCGTCACGGGTTCACCGTGCTCATTGGTGACAAAGGTGATGTCGTAGCCCTTAAATACGTCATCGATGCTGGTTTTGGGCTCAAATAGCTTGCTCAGCTTCTTGTCTAGTTCCGGGTGCAGGGGCATGGCAGTAGGGAGTAGTTGGGCCGTGGCAGGCAGCTGCGATTGGGTAGGCTACAGGCGCAGCCAGCGGCCGAATGAGTGTTTCGATTTCTGCTTACACGAATAAACTGCCCGCTGGTTATGGTTGAGCTGCTGCAGAGCCGGGCCGCGTGTGGCAGCAGCAGGCGAGTAGTCAGAGCATCAGGGCGGCGACGGATTAGCTAAAAAAAACGGCGCTTTTAGCTGTCCGCCGTGCCCGGAAGCGGCACGCGCACGCGCACGTGGGTGCCGTCGGTGGGCGAAGATGCTACGGTCAGCACGCCGTTGAGCAGTCGCGCCCGGCCAGGTAGCACGCTGAGGCCCAGGTAGTCGGGGTGGGGTAGGGCGTGGGCAAAGCCCAAGCCGTTGTCGTCGGCACGCGGCGCCAGCCAGCCCTTGTGCGTCAGCAGGCGCAAGTGCGCTTCGGTCGCGTTGGCGTGCTGCACCACGTTGGCGGCCATTTCCTGGGCCATTCGGTAAAGCGCCACAGCCAGGGCCGGCGGCATTGGTGAGCACCCATTCAAAGTCCACGAGCTGCCAGCAGGGCTCTCGCAAGTAGGTATTGCCGGCAGTATGCCGGCCCTCCGTGGCTCGATGAGACCTTCGAAAAAGCTCGTCGTCTACGTAGTTATTGCCTCCTCAGTATTTCTGCAAATTATTGTCTACCTGTTGAGAATATACGTTAAGTAAAACCCTTATTCACCCAAAATGCTACTGCGACAGACTAGCGACTGATGCGGCGAATGCGGCATCTTCCATCCTTAACCTCTCCGCCATGATTCGCGTTTTTTTGGTTGACGACCACACCGTTTTACGCTCTGGCCTGCGCTCACTGCTGGCCGACCAGCCCGGCCTGACCGTGGCCGGTGAAGCCGGCAATGGCCTGGAGCTGCTCGAGCAGCTGCCCACCACTCCCGCCGACGTGGTGCTGCTCGACATCAACATGCCCGGTATGGATGGCCCTGAGACAGCCCGGCAGCTCCGTGAACACTACCCCGACGTGCAGATATTGGTGCTGAGCATGCTGGCGAGCACGCAATACATCTTCCGGATGCTGGATGCGGGTGCGGCGGGCTACTTGCTGAAAAGCGCCGGACTCGATGAAATCGTGCACGGCATCCGGACGGTAGCGTCGGGCCGGCCCTTTTTGTGCTCCGAGGCAGGCTTTGCTGCGCTGGAAAAGCTACGTACCGAACCCAGTGAGGCCCTTAACCCCGACCCCAAGGCCTGCTCGCTTTCGAAGCGCGAAACCGAAGTGCTCCAGCTCATTGCCGAAGGCCTTACCAACGGCGAAATTGCCACAAAGCTCTTCACCAGCAAGCGCACCATCGAAACCCACCGCCAAAACATCATTGGCAAAACCCAGATGAAAAATACCGCTTCGCTCATCCGCTATGCCGTGAGCGAAGGGCTGGTGGCCTGATAACTATGAAGCCGTTTGGGCAAGCAGTAGATGGTGGTTTGGTAGCGCATTTCGCTGGTTACTGCACAGCCGTGTCGCGGTAGCCAATTTCTTGGGCAGGTTCCATGTAAAAACCATTGCCAGCATTCTTCGAACGGTGTAGCGACCGTTCACCAGTGCTTGCTTTCAACAGCACTCCCCTTTTTTCGCTATGAAAAATATTCAGGGACTCCCACCACTGGATACATTGCGTAGCCGGGCCGCGCTTGAAGTGCGATTCCCTGCCCACGCCGCCTTCCGCAGGAGATGCCGAGCGGCAACTACTGCTGCTAGCACTTGAAATGCAGAACGAGGAACTGCAGGCGGCGTACCAGCAGGCCGAAACAGCGCGGACCGAATACGCCAGCCTCTACGAGCACGCTCCCATGGCCTACCTCACGCTCGGGCCTACTGAAGCGGCAATGCCTCTGCTTACCCGCTGTCCCGTTGAGTAGCTCGTTCCTGAATAGCTTGCAGCTCGGCCTGGTCAAGGGGTTTGTGCAGTAGCCGTTCTACCAGCGGATACTGCCGGGCCCGGGCCACGTCGAAGGGTGCGAGAGAAGACGTGAGGATATAGACCGTGCACCGGCCCTGCAACTGGGCTTCCATGGGCTTAATGGCCTCCAGCACGTCCCAGCCGCTCATTAGTGGCATATTCAAATCGAGCAGAATAACCTGGGGCGGCGAGCCAGCCTGCACCTGCTGCTCTAAAAAACCGATAGCATCGGCCGGCGATTGGTAAGAAGTCAGGGCCTCGCCCATGCCGGCACGCTGGAAGAGGCGTTCGGTAAAAAAGGCAATCGTGGGGTCGTCATCAATGAGAAGCGTTTGCATAGCAGGGGAGGAGAGAGCGCGTTATTCAGGCAGGAAGATAGAGAAGCGGGTACCTTCATCAACCCGGCTTTGCACCGAAATATGCCCTCCCATGCTATCTATGTGGGTTTTGACGAGGTACAGGCCCAGCCCGCGCCCGGGGTGGTTGGGATGGAATCGTTTGTAGAGTCGGAACACGTCGGCACCGGCGCGTTCTAGGTCAAAGCCCGAGCCGTTGTCGGCTACGATGATGCATTGGCCCATTTCGGTGTCGGGCTGGGTGGAGATACGCACGCGCAAGGGCCGGTCGGTGGCGCGGTACTTAATGGCGTTAGTGAGCAGATTGAGGAAAATGCTGTGCAGGTAGGCCCGGTTGGCGCGCACGCGCACCCCGGCCGGAATCTGTACCTGCACCGAGCCCCCTGCTTCTTCCACCACGTCGGCTAGGCTGTGTACCACCTGCTGCACCACTTCGGCCAGGGGCACGTCATGGGGCGCATCGAGGGTTTGCTTGTCCCGAATCGTCAGGATGGTGTTCATGTCGCGCAGTACCTCGTCGAGCTGCTGCAGATTCTGCTGCAGGTGGGCGTGCGTTTGGGCGAAGTAAGGCGAGTTGGATTCTTCGGTGCGTAGCAGCTCCACCAGGCCCAGGGCATTGGCCAGCGGCGAGCGCAGGTTATGCGACACAATGTAGGTGAACTGCTGGAGGTCCTGGTTCTGGGCGAAAATTTCCTCCTGGTTTTTCGTCTTTTCGGTGATGTCGCGCGCTATCATGTGTACGCCTACCACCTGGCTGTTTTCCCACAGCGGCAGTTTCACCACGTCCCAGTGCCGCATTTCGCTGGTCCCCTGCGACGTGGACATGTCGAAGCGCATGGTTTTGCCCGTAAAGGCTTCGCGAAGCTTCTCGCTAAACATGGGCTGCACGTCGAGCGGCAGAAACTCGTTGTACGTGCGCCCAATTACCAGTTCTTTGGGCAGGTTTACCAGCGCCAGAAAGGCGGGGTTGGCATCGAGAATGGTGCCTTCTTCGTTTTGGTACAGAATAATTTCCGGGGTGCTTTCAAACAGCGACCGGAATCGGACCTCGCTGGCGGCAATGGGAGGACGGGAAGCCATAGATAACAACGGCAGTGGATGAGCGGCTTGAATGCCCAGAACAACGCACGCGGCCGGCCCGGGAAACTAGCATACGGGCTGCTGGGGCTCCGAGATTATGTTTTTACAGGAAGCTGAACGGTAATAAACGGCACTACCCACCCAATAAGCCCCTTTTTATGTTCCGCTCGTTCCGCCTTCCTGCTGATTTCGAATAAATTGAGCACCGCAGGGCCGTGCCCCGGCCCCGGCGAGCTCGACTTCCCAGCTGACGGCGCTCTGGGCGTCGTAGAGGGCCAGGGGCGTGCCCAGGTGGTCGCAGACGACGCTCTGCGCCCCGCCGCCTGCAGCTTGGCCATGGGGGCAAACGTGGCGTCTTCGAACAACCAGGTGGTCAATTCCTGCACGGAACTGCTGCCCGGGACTACTTCCAGTTTAAAGGCTATGCCGGTTCATGCTAGGGCTACATCTTCGCAATGTTTACATCCTCCACCAGGGGATTCGTAAAGGTGTCAAAGATTTCGGTCTCCGTGAGTTCGAAGGCAAAGCCAAAATTGGCATCCGGATGGGGCAAGGTGTTCTTCCGTTTAAAGCCTATTAATCGTACCTTATACATGCCGGGCTTGACCTCGAATTTAAAACTTCGGAACAGCGTCACCCCGTCCAGCGTTTGGTAAGAAATACTATCCTTTTTATCATATTCCGTCGGGTCCCAGTCGTCTAATCCATCAAGGGACCCCACCCAATCAGCGGCATCACTCCCTACTTTTAAATTACAGTTGCTCAGGGTTAAAACTTCCTGCCAGTCTGCATTAAAAACGGTTTGTTCTGCCGCACTTGCTACATTGACTAAATAACGAATTGAGTTAATAGTTGAAACCGGAATCCAGGCCCCTTCTTTCAAAGAATCTTCTAAAAAGGGCTTGTTCTTATCAAAATACCCATTCACTTTTTTTTATTTTACTTTTCTCTCCTTTAGGAATACGCTAAAGGTTTCTATAGAAAAGCAAAAAAAACCGTAGCCAGTTACTCTGACATTTTTTTCGTTCATGATTTACTGAGGTGGTCTAGCTAAGCCGGACACAATTGGGACGTGGTTTGAAGTTGCTTTTCAAAGTGGTT
>NZ_BAABDK010000007.1:0-15132 GCF_039539585.1 Hymenobacter glaciei
CTCGGCAGGTAGCAACAATCGGAAGAAGCGGTGCTATCCCAAAGTGACGTCCCATTCTACCGTTTCACTGAACTTCCTCCGCCTTTCTGATTTTCTAATCCATGTCATTCACAATTCGGGCACTTTGCTTTTTGGGCGTGTTGCTAACGCCCTCCTGTAAAGAACAAGAAAGTCCTTTTACTGCCTTGTTAACCGCGAAAAATTCCTGTTGGGAGTCCCAGGACTACCCCCGGCATGAGAACTCCATACCCTTCGGATGCACCACCTTTTCTAAGGACGGCACTTTGCAAGTATTCCAGTACACGAAAGAAGGGATGGAGCCATGGGTTCACATCGACGGCCACTGGTCAAACAACTGGTCATACTCTCCTTCTAGTCAAGTTCTTGCTTTCGGTGAAGGGGAACCATGGCAATCAATTACGGTGACGCGTTATAACAACGACACCATTTTCACCAAAGACCATACAGGTTATCAAAGTGTCATGGTCCGACATTAACGCTCGTTTCCCTGAACTCCTAGCAGCTGCTCGGTACCTGGTGGCCAGTTGGCCCCAATCGGGCAGGGCGAGTTTAAGAAACTCGTCTACGATTCAAAGTTTACGAAATGCGCCGAAGGGATGAGTTTCGTAAACTCTCAAAATTGAGCTTGGTCCCCCGCCAAAGTACCACGCCGGCAGCAGGCCGCGTAGGGAGGCCAAAACCACCACTTTTCCAAGGTCTGGGATATAAGATGAATTATGTAACTGAACAAAAGGGAGAAAAGGCCTAGCCTTGTTGCGGCCGTCTTTTCTCCCTTTTGTTCAAGTAAGCCAAACTGGCTGCATTAGGACCTTGCCCCCCAAAATTCCCAGCCCAGCCACTGCCGGAACCCTTGCTGCTGGGCCGCATCAGCCTCGCGCAACTTGCGCACATTGTAGCGCGGGCCGACGGTATGGCCCGGCGCGGCGTTGAGCTGCACCCGGAGCAGGCGGATAAGGGGCATCGGGGAAGCTTAGCGCGATACGTCCAGTTCGTCGTAGGTCACGAGGGCGTCATCGGGCATGCTGCCATCGGCCAGGGTGTGGCGACGCTTAATGATGACGCGGCTGGGGGTAGCCCAGCGGGCCGTAACCGCCTCCCATCTATCGGGCGCGCGCGTCCAGAGCAGGCGCGGGCCAGCGGCCTCAATCTGCACCAGAGACAGTTGGTTGGCCTGGTCGCCGCCGCCCAGGCCGGGGCTGGTGAGGAGTACGAAGCGGCCATCAGGCGAGGCCACGGCTTCGCCGGTTAGCTCAACGTTGCGGCCGGTGCGCTGGTCCACCAGCACGATGCCGTTTTCCTCCCAATACATCGCCTGCACCACCCACTGGTGCGCGGCGGGCAGGCTGCCCCAATATATAAATTTCACGCCATTGCCGTTTTGCAGGGTAAACTTGGCGTCGGGCGTAGACGACAGCTTGACCACGCTGCCCTGCGCGGGCTGCAACAGCAAATTGAGGCCCTGGCGACGTACCAGGCCCTGGGAGGCGGGTATGCGTTCCGCATGTGAGTGATTGATAAATTCCGGCAAGCCACTGGTGGGCAGCTGGTCGAAAGCCTCCGCTGTAGTAGGGCGCAGCTGGACCACCCGGCCGCCGGGCAGGTGCAGGGTATCGGCCGGGCTAAGGGACGCCGGGCTGGCGGCGGTGGCAGTGCCTGGCTTGGCGGCGGGCACCGAATCCGCTGGCGGGGCCGCCAGCTCGGGGGCGGGCACCGAATCCGCTGGCGGGGCCGCTGGCTTGGGGGCAGGCACCGAATCCGTTGGCGGGGCCGCTTGCTCGGTGGCAGGCGCATCGGAGTGGCAGGCGGCGCTGGCGAGTAGCAGCAGCACCGCGAGGTGGGAGGAGTTCTTCATAAGTCCGGCGAAAAAGCGGCTTTGGGGTACATTAGAGGAGTAAAGTCTGGCCGGGGCTTGGCTTGGAACGGTGAAGGAGGGAATGTTTTACCCTTCCCACGTACGCAGCCAAGCCAAATAGTCGGTGCCGTAGGCGTTTGGGTTGGGCCGGCTGACCAGTTGGGCCAACCCCTGCGCCGAGGGGTCGCGGTCGGCTACGTGGAAGAGTAGCAATACTTCCCTGCCCGCTGCCGGGTCGAAAAAGCCCGGTTGGGGCAGGTCCGCTACCACGTCGGGGCAGGTGGGGTAACGTTGCTGGCGAAACGGCTCGAACGCCTCGGCTGCCAGCGTTTCGTTCAGCACCTGCGGGCGTAGCTGGTGGCAGCTGGCATCAAACGGCAAAGGGGCACCTGCGCTTTCGTAACGCCACTCCGCCGGCTCAAGCTTCGCATCCGGCAGGTCTGCGGTCAACTGGGTGGCCAGATGCGCCAGGGTGTTGGTGGCGGGGCAAACCGTCAGGGCTCCCTCATCGGTGTAGCGCGCAAAGCGATAGATGCCCTCGGTTTCCGCGGCCGCGCCGCGTACCCGGACTGGGAAACCGCCCCCGGACGAGCCGCCAGCCCCTACTGCACCTTCGATAAATCCAGCCGGACGTAGCCATTCGGGGGCGAGCCTGCCCCCGACTCCTGCTTTATCAGAATGGCGCTGTTGCCGTCCCAGCGTACCTCGACCGGGCCCCACTGCTTAAGGGTACGCTCCCAGAGCAGGCGGAGCCCGGTGGCTTCCACCTTGTAGAGCTGCAGGCCATTGGGGTCGTATTGAGCCTCCATGTCGATGCTATACGCCAGGATATAGCGCCCGTCGGGCGAGGGGATGGGCTGGCCCCATAAGGACGTGCGCCGCCCCGTGCGCTGGTCCACCAACTCCACCTCCGAGCCCTCGTAGAGCGTGACCGATACAACCCACTGCCGCACCGCGGGCAAGGTTCCCCAATAGTGGTAATCAACGTTGCTTTCGGAGTCGCTGGTGTCGGTCGCCAGCACCACCGCCCGGCCGTTGGAGGGCTTCAGCCACAGCCCGGTTCCCTGCTGGCTCACCCCCTCAGCGCTTTTCACCCCGTTGGGCGTGTTGCGGAGGTCCGCACGGTTGACGAGGCCCGAAGCAGGCAGCTTCTGGAAAACCGCTGCAGTGGAGGGGGACAGGTACACCACGCCGCTTTGGAAGCGCAACGTGTCGTGGCTGGTGCTGGGCCAGGTATCGGCGGAAGTCAGGACTTTCGGCTCGGTCACCACCGCCTCGGCAACCACCTCTTGTGGTGGCACCACCGGAGCGACAACCGGCTTGGCTTGCTCGGCAGTGGGTTTTTGCTGGTCGCAGCCGCTCAACAGCAGTAGTGAAACGGCCAGCCCCAGCAGGGACTTTTTCGGAGAGTGAAGCATAAAATCGGAAATGAGTGACCCTTAAAACTCCCAGCCCAGCCACTGCTGGAACCCGCGCTGCTGGGCCGCATCAGCCGTTTCCATCTTATCAATCGCATACCGCTGCCCGAAGCTGACGCCCGGCGTCGCCGCCAGTGCCACCGTCAGCAAACGATTCTGTCGGAATACACTCACTTCGTAAGCCGATTCGCCACTGCTGAGCAGGCTTTGCAGGTTCATATCCACCCGTCGGCCATTCACGGCCACAATCTCATCGTCCACGGTCAGGGCCGCAGCGGCGGGCGAGTTGGGCCATATGGCGCTTACTTCCGTGCGCTCGTTCTTCACCACCGTGCGGAAACCAAAGTGACCTTCCGATGCCGAAGCGTTTTCTCCCACCAGCAGCTGGCAGCCCACCGTGTGCAACACCCGGTCGAGGGGCTCCTGCAGCGGCGCGGTTCCGTAAATAAACTTGTCGAAGTAGGCATGCATATCGCGCCCGGCCACTTCGTTCACAATGCGCACGTAGTCGGCCTCGGTGTAGCCAATGCCGGTTTTACCGAATTCCTCGTACAGCCGCCGCATCACGTCGTCGAGGCTGCGGGCGTGGCTGGAAAGCTGCCGGATGGTTAAATCCAGAAGCATGGCTACCAGCGCGCCTTTGTGGTACACCGATACCTTACGGTCAGGTATACCGGGCTTGTAGCCGTCGAGCCAGAGGTCCATGCTGGCATCGGCCAGCGAGAGGTTGTCGCCACCAGCATCGTCGTAGTGCTTGCGCAGCACGGTATTCAGCTCCTCAAAGTATTGGGCAGGCGTCCGCACGTGGCTGCGGGCCAGCAGGTATTCGCCGTAATACGTCGTGATGCCTTCGGCGATGAAACAGGTCCGAAAGTAATTCTCGCGGCTGTAGTCGTAGGGCTGCATCTCGGCGGGCCGAATGCTCTTGATGTTCCAGGTATGGAACAACTCGTGGCAGCTCACACCGAGCAGCTCTTTGTACAAGCCTTCGCTCATAACCAGTTCGGCCGGCCCCAGCGTAATCACCGTCGAGTTGTGATGCTCCACGCCGTGGTAGTGCTTGTAGGGCAGGAACTGGTTCAGAAAGTGGTAGTCGGCCACCGGAAAGCCGCCAAACATCGCTAGCTGTGCTTCCGAAAATGCCTTGAAATCGGCCAGAATGCGGGGCCAATCCAATGGCGCCTCGCCCTGTACCCACACATGGAAAGGCAGGCCGCCCGCCTCATACTCCTGGTGCGTAAGCGAGGGGCTGGCAATCAGCGGCGCGTCGGCCAGCTGGTCAAAATTCTGGGCAGAAAGTACATCCGGAGCCGTCTGGGGCAGGCCACAGGCTATCTGCCAGCCTTCGGGAATGGCCAGCGTCAGTTCACACTCCTCTTCTTGCCGGCCCTCCACATACATCAGGGCCTGCACGGGGTTCAGGTACAGTTGCGACTCATCGAGCCAGGAGCCGCCGGCGTCCATCTGGTGGGCGTAGAAATTGTAGCGCACCCGCACGGTGCGGCCCGCGGCATTGGGCACTTCCCACCGGTCCTTGGTGAGCTTGCGGTAGGGCAGGGGCTGGCCGGTAGCAGCATCCTCAACTGCCACACGCTGAATCTTCTGGGCGAAGTTTTGCAGCTCGTAGCGGCCCGGGCGCCAGGCGGGCAGCTGGAGCTCCAGCGGGGCGGTGGCATTAGTGGCTACGTCCAGCGTGAGCTGTACCTGTAGATAGAACGTGAGCGGATTTTCGTAGGAAACGTGGTAGTGAATCATCGCCAAAACGGGTTAAACGGGACTAAATCTACTGCCCGCTAACGGGCTAAGCGTAAAAGTGGCTGAGGGCCTTGCCTTTTCCAGACAAAGCCCGTACCTTTGCCGGCCCAACTTGAAACTACACAAAAGATGAAACGCACCTATCAACCTTCGAAGCGCAAGCGCGTTAACAAGCACGGCTTCCGTCTCCGCATGGAATCCGCTAATGGCCGCAACGTGCTGGCCCGTCGTCGTGCCAAAGGCCGCAAGCGCCTCACCGTATCCGACGAAGGCAAGCACAAGCGCTAGTACCTTAGCCGTTAGCTGAAAGCTTTTAGCTGCTAGCTAGCAGATTGCCGCATTGCTGAGACAGCGTTATTTCTGTCGCTGCAATGCGGCTTCGCTATTTTAGGCGTTTTCAAAGCAGCTTTTTGCGGTTGAAACCGCTGCAACCACCAAGCCACGTGAACGAGCCAACAGCTACTAGCCAGGAGCTAACGGCTAAGAGAAAATATACTTTCCCGAAAGAGGAGCACCTGTGCCGCAAGAAGCTCATCGAAGAGCTTTTTAGCAAGCAGAGTTCCTCTTTTGGCGTTTACCCCCTGCGCATCGTCTGGATAAAGGCGGCTGCCCCCACTGCTGCTCCGCCGCAGGTGCTTATCAGCGTGAGCAAGCGCACCTTTAAGCGGGCCGTCGACCGCAACAGGCTCAAGCGCCTCATCCGCGAGGCGTATCGGCTTAATAAATATCGGCTTACGGAACACCCCAACGGGCACGAAATCGCGCTGTTAGGTATTATCTTCACGGGAAAGGAAAAAAGTCCGCTAACGTTGGTGGAAAAAAAATTAATTTCCGCTTTCCATCGTTTGCTGGGCACGACCAGCGAAGTACCTGCTTCGCCCCCAACCCCGTAGATTCGTGTTGACCCGCTACCCGTATTCTTTATGACTATCCGCAAAAAGCTACTTGCTGCCCTGGCGTTGAGCACTCTGGGGTTGGTTTCTTTCCGCGCTGCCTCCGATAACGAGCGGTACTTCGAAATCGCGAAAAACCTGGACATTTTTGCCACGCTTTTCAAGGAGGTCAATACGTATTACGTCGACGAGATAACGCCCGCCAAGCTGGTGAAGACGGGCATTGACGCCATGTTGCGTTCGCTCGACCCCTATACCAACTACATTCCGGAGGACGACATCGAGGACTTCCGCACCATGACCACCGGGCAGTACGGCGGCATTGGGGCCTCGGTGGTGAAGCGCAACGGCAAAACCGTGGTGCAAAGCGCTTACGAAGGCTACCCCGCCCAAAAAGCCGGCCTGCTCCCCGGCGATGAAATCCTCGACATCAACGGCGTAGTGGTTGATAAGAAGTCGAACGCCGACATCAGCAAGCTCCTCAAGGGCCAGGCCAATTCGATGGTGAAGCTCATGGTGACGCGCTACGGCCAAGACAAGCCCATCGAAATCGACATCACCCGCGATAAAATTCAGGTAGATAACGTGCCCTACACCGGCATGATTTCCGGTGATGTCGGCTACTTCCAGCTCGGTGGCTTCACGGTGGATGCGGGCAAGGAAGTGCGTATTGCCGTGAGCAAGCTCAAGGAGCAGGGCGCGAAGAAAATTGTGTTCGATATCCGCGATAACCCCGGGGGGCTGCTGAATGAGGCGGTAAACATTTCCAATCTCTTCATCGACAAAGGCCTCGACGTGGTGAGCACCAAGGGCAAGGTGACGGAGTGGAACAAGACGTACAAGGCCCTCGACGTGCCCCTGGATACTCAAATTCCCATTGCCATCATCACGAGCAACCGCTCGGCGTCGGCGTCGGAAATTGTGTCGGGCGTGCTGCAGGACTACGACCGCGCCGTGGTGGTGGGCGAGCGCACCTTCGGTAAGGGCCTCGTGCAGGCCACCCGGCCGCTGAGCTACAACTCGCAGCTGAAGGTGACGACCGCCAAATACTACATCCCGAGCGGCCGCTGCATCCAGGAAATCGACTATGCCCACCGCAGTGAGGACGGCACGCTGGGCAAATTCCCCGATTCGCTGCGCACGGCCTTCAAAACCACCGCCGGCCGCACCGTGTACGACGGCGGCGGCGTGGCCCCCGACATTGAGGTAAACGACCGCGAAATCGCGGACATCACCCGCATCCTGCTTCAGAAAAGCTACCTTTTCGACTACGCCACGCGCTACCGCGCCGAGCACCCCACCATCTCTGCGGCCCGCGCGTTCAAACTCACGGATGTCGACTACCAGAAGTTTGTCGGCTACCTGCAGGGCAAGAACATCAGCTACAGCACCGACGCCGAAAAAGCCCTCACCGACCTCAGCAAGAAGGTGAAAGAGGAGAAGCACTACGACGACGTGAAGCTGGAGCTTGAAGCCATCCGCAAGAAGGTGACCGTGAACAAGGCCAACGACCTGCAACGCTTCAAGCCCGAAATCAAGGAGTTGCTGGAGCAGGAAATCGTGTCGCGCTACTTCTTTGAGAAGGGCCGCACCGAAGCCGGCTTCGACGACGACCCCAACATCATCGCCGCCGTCGCCGTCCTGAACGACCCGAACCGCTACGCTGCCCTGCTGAAGCCCACGGGCCAGGCCGCCAGCGCCCGCAAGTCGGCTGGCACGAAGTAATCTTGAGTTGCGTTAAATTAGAAAAGCAGGCGCTGAAAGGTGCCTGCTTTTTTGTTGAGTGTTGAATTATGAGTGCCATTGAAAAAGTCGCCGCTCTCGCCGCTCTAATAAATAGCCTTGGGTGTAGTCCAAGAATCAAGCTAAGACATGATGCCACGCCAGAAGCTTGGGGAAATACGGGCATCTGTATTCCTGTAAGTGGTTATATCGAGGTCCAAGGGCCCTGGCCGTTTAGGGAGGTTGAATGGCTTGAAATCAATCCAATTGTGATGAAACATATTGGTAGATTAGTTGCGTCGAAACGATGGAATCATTCGGACGCAATTGTCTCGTTCCTGCAAACGGAAGGTGTGGGCTATAGTATAGTTGAAGGCATGATAAGGATTTCGTTAGATGCATGAATCGCGCTGGGGATTCAGGTAATCAAGCCCACAATCCTCAAACCGTTGCTCCAACGCATCCCAGCCATTTTCCATTTTGTAGTCTCTTTCACTTTCGGTTGTTGGCAGCAGCCACAAGTTATGCAAGTGGCCGCCTTCACAATCGAAAATCTCTAGAGCTTCTCCGGACAAATACGGAAGCGAAATGAAGCCGTAGCTACAAAGCGAATCATCTTGCCAAGGGCGACCGAAGTTGACGGTGTGATGCAAGCCGAGATTGGTGTTGTTGCGGTGGAAGGATGCGGTGACAGTGAGCAATTCAATCAAGGTCGTGTCCTCCTTGTTAGACAAGATGTGCAGTTCGATTAAAGCTTCTGGCGTGTCGGTCGACATCCCTAGCGTCGAATAAACCCAGCAACTTGTTTTATCAGATGGTGGAAACGCTAAAACCGAAAAGCCCCTCCCCATCTTACCGTGCGGGTCCGGAATTGGATTCGTAGCGACACTGGGACCCCAAGTGGATTCTAAGTGCTGCCGTAGTAGTTCCAGATTATACATTGTCGACCTTTGCAGAAAATTTCAAAGCTACAGTGAGCGGTATCATTCTTCTCTCCCTCGAAACCTCGTCCCCCGTCTGCTCGGTGGCCCTGCACCGCCTCGAAGACGGCTCCCTCATCGGCCAGTCGGAGCTGCGGCTCGATAAGTCGCACTCCACCCACCTCACCGTGCTCATCGAGCAGCTGCTGGCCAATACCGGCCACCAACTCGCCGACCTGGCTGCCGTGGCCGTGAGCGACGGGCCCGGTTCCTACACCGGCCTGCGCATTGGCGGGGCTGCCGCCAAGGGCCTGTGCTTCGCGCTCGATATTCCGCTGGTGGCCGTGAGCACCCTGCAGGCCCTCGCGGCGCAGGTAGCCGCCGGTACTGCCCGGCCCTCAACCTGGCTCTACTGTCCCATGCTGGACGCCCGGCGTACGGAAGTGTACGCCGCCCTCTACACCCACGACGGCCAGCAGGTGCTGGCTCCCACACCGCTGCTCCTCGACGCCGACACGCTGGCCGAACAATTAGCCACCCGTGCCGTGTTATTCTTCGGTCACGGGGCGGCGAAGTTTCAGGCGCTGCTGGGGGAGCATTCCAACGCCAGTTTCCTGGCGGGGATTGAGCCCTCGGCGATTTCGGTGGGGCAGCTGGCCGTGGCTGCCTTCCACCGGCAGGAATTCCAGGACGTGGCGTACTACGAGCCGTTTTACCTGAAAGAAGTGTACACCACCACGCCGAAAGCAAGGTAAAACGTCATGCAGAGCGCAGCGAAGCATCTCGCGTGTGGCAGTAACTTAATCGTGAAAACGTCAATAGTTAGTTTCAGCACGCGAGATGCTTCGCTGCGCTCTGCATGACGTTCTAGTAACTCAAAATAGAATCCCATGGAACCCCTCTTCGTCAACCGCGTCGCCAATTCTGGCCTCATCACCCTCAACCTGGAAGAGTTCATTCACCCCGGCGAGCGGGTGGTGTACGACATCAAGGACAACCTCTTCCACGGCCTCATGCTGCGCGAAAAGGACTTCCGCGAGTTCGTCAAAACCCACGACTGGACGCAGTACGACGGTAAAAACGTTGCCATCGTCTGCTCGGCCGATGCCATTGTGCCCACCTGGGCCTACATGCTGCTCGCCACCAAGCTCCAGCACCACGCCCACCGCTACGTCTTCGGCAACCCCGATGCGCTGGAACAGTCGCTCTTCGAAGAAGCCATTGCCGCCATCGATACCGAAGAATACCGCGACGCCAAAGTGGTAGTGAAAGGCTGCGGCGACAAGCCCGTGCCCACTTTCGCCTACGTGGCCATCATGCAAAAGCTGCTTTCCGTCACCAGCAGCATCATGTACGGCGAGCCGTGCAGTACCGTGCCGCTCTACAAAAAGCCCAAAGCCGTCGGCGTGGTGGAATAACGCCCGGCTGTGCGAGTTCGCTTCCACGGTGTGCGAGGTCGTTTCCACGGCATGTAAGTTCGTTTCCAAGATGTGCGACCTCGGTTTAATGGTGTGCGACCTCGCTTCCACGGCATGCGAGGTCGTTTTCATGATGTGCGACGTCGTTTCCACGGCATGTAAGTTCGTTTTCATGATGTGCGACCTCGCTCCCACGGTATGCGAGGTCGTTTCCACGACATGCGAGTTCGTTTCCACGGCATGCGAGGTCGTTTCCACGGGATACGACCCGGCTTTCTCGAATGGTGAGTTCGATTTACTGACGTGCGAGTTCGCTTAATTGCCTAGTAAGACAGCCTTCCGCATTGGTTCGCATCTTTGCACCATGCCCGAGCTTACCCGCACACCCTATAAAATCACCTTCCTCACCGGCGCCGCCATCGTTATTGCCAACATGGTAGGCACGGGCGTCTTCACCAGCCTTGGCTTTCAGGTAATGGGCATCGAAAGCGGCTTCGCGCTGCTGATGCTGTGGTTAGTTGGCGGCCTCATCGCCCTCTGCGGAGCCGTGAGCTACGCCGAGCTGGCCTCGGCCATGCCCCGCTCGGGTGGCGAATACCACTACCTGAGCCAGATTTATCACCCCGCACTGGGCTTCCTCTCGGGCTGGGTGTCGGCCACGGTGGGCTTCGCGGCTCCCACGGCGCTGGCTGCGCTGGCGTTGGGACAATACGCCAAAAGCGTATGGCCGACTTTGGAGCCACAGTGGCTTTCGGTGGCCGTGGTTCTGCTCCTCACGGTGGTGCACGGCACCAGCACCCGCGTCGGCAGCCGCCTCCAAATCATCATCACTGCCCTCAAAGTGGGCGTGCTAGTCGTGTTCATCGGCGCGGGCGTGGTGGTGGGGGAGGGGCAGCCCATTAGCTTCCTGCCCGATGCCGCCGGCTGGCGCGCGCTGCTCAGCCCCGCGTTCGCCGTGAGCCTCGTGTATGTGAGCTATGCTTACTCCGGCTGGAACGCCGCCGTGTACGTTACCGGCGAAATCGAGAACCCCCGCCGCAACCTCTCGCGCATCCTGCTGGCCGGCACCGCCATCGTCCTCCTATTATATGTGGGCCTGAACTACGTCTTCCTTCGTTCCACGTCAATAGCGGGTTTGAAGGGGCAGGTCGAGGTTGGTTTTGTAGCGGCCACCTCCCTTTTCGGCCCGCTCGGCGGCCGGCTAATGGGCGGAGTCATCGCGGCGCTATTGGTTTCCACCATCAGTTCGATGATTTTCGCCGGGCCCCGCATCGTTCAGACGATGGGGGAGGACCTGCCCGCCTTGCGCTTCCTCGCCCCCAAAAGCCGCGCCGGCATTCCCGTCCGCGCCCTGGCCCTGCAAACCATCATTACGCTGGTATTTATCAGCAAGCCGAAATTCAAGGAAGTATTGGTCTACGCTGGCTTCGTGCTGAACTTGTTTACCTTCCTCACGGTGCTCGGCTTGTTCGTTTACCGCTGGCGCCGCCCCGACGTCCCGCGGCCCTACCGCGCCTGGGGCTACCCCTTCACTCCCCTGCTTTTCCTGGTTCTGAGTGGCTGGACCCTGGTTTTCATCCTCCGCGACAAGCCCTGGGAATCCCTGTATGGCTTAGCTACGCTGGCCGTCGGCGCATTGGTCTACTTCATCACAACGCGTATCGGGAGCCCTATTGCTGAAGAAGTTTCCAGCCTCGGCTAGCTCTTACCGCTCACTTATTTCCTCGCATCACCTGTGAATTGTCTTGCCCTCCAGCAGGCAGGGGGCGGGGGGGAGGCAAACGCTAGAACGGAACCTCCTGTAACTTGCAGCTTCATTGGGCCCTTCTGCAGCCCGCCTTTTCTCATCATACCTAATAGAATGTCCTTCCGCACCGCCGCGCTTCGGGTCCTGCCCGCCGCCTTGCTTTTGCTCTCTGCTTGCTCCGAGTCGAAAACCAAAACCGAAACAGCGACTTCCAACAAGGAAGAAACCATGGCCACCACCGCCGACGCCATCGACTCTACCAAGTCAGCCTCGCCTGGGTCCAAAGAAAAAGCTGTAGCTACTGCCAATAAGCCCACCGTAGCCCCCGATACGGCCTACGCCCAGGACGTCGCGATGTTCCTCGGCGGCCTGCAACCCAGCCAGCACAGCAACCTTACCGCGCTGGCCGCGACACCCGCTTGGCAGGCGTTCGCCAAAGACCAGGACAAAAGCTGGGAGAAGTACCGCGCCACTCACACCACGCGCATGACCAAATGGGCCAGCACCGAGCTCGATTCCGTGCATGCCAACAGCCCCACCATTTTCTATCCCTTCAGCGGCCCCGATTTCCTGAACGTCTTCACGATGTTCCCCACCAGCCAAACCTACGTGCTGATGGGCCTCGAACCCGTCGGCAGCATCCCCGCCCGCACCTCCCTCGAAAATCCCAAGCTGCTGCCCGCCGTCAAAACCTCGCTGTGGTCGGTGCTCAATTTCAGCTTTTTCCGCACCAACGACATGGCCGTGGACCTGAAATCGGTAGAACTCGACGGCGCGCTTCCCTTGATGATGCTCTTCGCCGCCCGCACCGGCAACCAAATCACCGCCATCCGCCCCATTCAACTCGACGCCACCGGCCAGTTACAGGACGCCTCCAAAGATTCCATCCAAGCCCCCAAGTCAAAATCTATCCCCGGGGTAGAAATGAAGCTCCGCGGCCCCGACGGCCAGCCCAAAACCGTCTACTACTTCTCTGCCGACCTCAGCGACTGGAAGCTCAACGCCAAAAAAGCTCCCCTCGAATTTGTGCGCCACCTCGGCCCCCTTACTACGTACGTGAAGTCGGCCACCTACCTCATGCACAAATCGTACTTCAACCAAGTCCGCCGCACGGTTCTCCGCCGCAGCCGTTACATCCTGCAAGACGATTCCGGCATCGCCATGAAGTACTTCCAGAAAGGCGCCTGGCAGTTCAACTACTACGGCACCTACCGCCGCCCCATCAACCTATTTGCCAAACAGTACCAGCCCGAGCTCACCACCGCTTACCGCGACTCCCTTCGCAAACCCAAAGCCCTCCCGTTCGGCACCGGCTACAACTGGCGTCAAACCGACTCCAACCTCCTCCTCGCCAAACGCCAAGTCCCTCTGGCCGACTAAAACCCTCGTATAAAACTAGCCCCACAGGGCCGTGGTGGCAACATCACGGCCCTTTCTATTTCAATGCACCTATATAACAAGCCCCGAGAACGTCATGCTGAGCTCGTCGGAACAACTCTACCGCAGTAGTAATCAAACTTAACAATTGCAGTAAAGGTGCTTCGCGGCGCTCGGTACAGTGTTTAAGGGCGTTTGAATGATTTCTCGAACAGCTACTATACCTATGAAAAATTCCCACCAATCCCGTCCCTCCCTATACTATATAATAGGCGCCGTTTTTCTATTGACAATAACCACCCTGGCTGCAAGCAGTCATCTGGCTTCCCCTCTCCGCAAGACAGTGAGTAGGGAGGTGATGGTAACCCCAGGAGACTCTCCACTATTAGACTCCCTACTCCAGGCCAATCCCTTATTAAAGAGAGTCGCTACCAACCCCCAGTACGAGCTCCAAATCATCTACACCCAAATCAACCGCGACGCCCAAAATCGCCCCACCTTCATTCCCCACACCTACCACCTCAATCCCCGCCAATACTTCAACCCAGCAAGCCTGGTCAAACTCCCCGTCGTCGCCCTTTCCCTCGAAAAGCTCAACGACCTCCACAACCCCCGCGTCACCCGGCGCACCATCATGGCCACCGGCACTGCTTACCGCTGCCAAACTCCTGTTCCCTTCGCCGCTCCTGCCGATTCCGACCGCACTGCCACCGTCGGCAACTACATCAAACGCATGCTCCTCGTAAGCGACAACCTCGCCTACAACCGCCTCTATGAATTCCTCGGCCAGCGCCCCCTCAACGAGCGCCTCGCCCAACTCGGCTACCCCAATGCCCGCATCACTCGCAGGTTTGCCCCCTGCGACACGGCTGCCAACCGCCACACCAACCCCATCAGCTTCCACACCCCCCAGGGCGACACCCTATACAAGCAGCCCGCCCAATACAACCCCACCGCCTACCGCAGTCCCCTTGGCCGCGTCCTCAAAGGTCGCGCCTACCAGGCCGGCAGCCGTGTCATCCCCGAACCCTACGATTTTACCACTGCCAACCACCTCCCGCTCCCCGATATCACCGCCTTTCTCCAAAGCATTCTCTTCCCTGAATCCGTCCCCGCCCCCCAGCGTCCCCACCTCACCCCATCAGATTACGCCTTCCTCCGCCGCTACCTCCACGCCACCCCCCACGAGTCGAGCTTTCATCCCTACACTCCCGCCCGCTACTTCGACGCCTACAAGAAGTACCTCTACTACGGCCGCAACCCCGACCTGCCCCGGCAGTCCAGCCTGCGCATCTACAACATCGTCGGCATGTCCCACGGCTTTCTGGCCGACGTGGCCTACTTCGCCGACTCCCTTCACCAATCCGAATTTTTCCTTAGCGCCATGCTCTACGTCAACCGGGACGGCATTCTCAACGACGGCGCCTACGAATACGAGACCATCGGCCAGCCCTTCCTCGCCCAGCTCGGCCGCCAACTCCAGCACTACGAGGCCCAGCGCCCCCGCCGCTACCGCCCCGCCCTCGCCGCCTTCTTCGCCCCCGAGCCCATCCGCTAACTTTTTCTAAAAATTCTCGGGGCGCTAAGTCCTTGATTGCGAACCGCCCGTTACGCCAAACCCCGCGCGGCTGCGTCCCCTGCCCACAAAAGTTGGACGCTATACCTTGGAAGCCGGGAAAATCCCCCTACTTTTGCAGTCCCAAATCGCCAACCGGGTGACGGGTTGTGCCGCAGCAACTGCTCGGCAGAAAAGTTGAAAGGCAAGGAACTTCACGGCGACAATCCATGTATTGCCTCCCGTGCTCGCTTCGGCAAAACCTTCGAAAATTAAATTTCGGCAGGTGTTGCGAAAGCCGAAAAAAGGCCCTTACCTTTGCACCCCGCTTCGATAGGAGGCCGGAAAGGAGTTGACGAGTGAAACGAGAAAGAATAAAAACTTTCACCTTTCACTTGCGAGTTCAAAACTTCTGCTTACCTTTGCACTCCCAATCCCAAGAACGGGATTTGAA
>NZ_BAABDK010000008.1:0-75230 GCF_039539585.1 Hymenobacter glaciei
CTCGGCAGGTAGCAACAATCGGAAGAAGCGGTGCTATCCCAAAGTGACGTCCCATTCTACCGTTTTCTTGAACGAGTGAAACGCTACATTAAACGCTTCTAGCCACTTCCTTTTCTCTCCCTCTATACTGCAAAACGCCTAGGCTCGTCTCCCCAAACGCCAAGCTATTCTCGTACACTCGGCAAAATCCGGCCACGATGTATTAGCTCTCGGCTTCACTGCTTAGTTCAAACAGTTGGTAGTGCCGGGGGAAGTTGGCCAGCGCTTTATCGATTCGCTCGTAGCCAATGGGTTTGTCGGCAGGGCGACGGAAAAGACGAAGGGTGTTGAAGTAAGTCGGCAATTGAAGGTATAAGGTGTCAAAGAAGATGACGTCCTCATTGTGCTGGCTGCCGTCTATTTTGTCGGCCCGCAGCAGCAATTGGCCATGACTGACCAGCGCATCAGAAAGGACAAACTTTCGGTTAGATTGATAGAAAGGATTCATGGTGTTCCGCGGAAGAGCAGGCGTTGGTTTCCGCACCTTTACCACTGCTTCAAATCTACTGCCTGTTCAAGACATACCCTCCTTTGGGTGAACACCAGCAACGGGCCGATACTAGGTGGCCCGCAAGCTACTGCAGTGCCAGGCGAGTTTAAGAAACTCGTCTACGAATCAACGTTCACGAAATGCCCAAAGTAGATGAGTTTCGTAAACTTCATTTCACCCCACAAAAAAGCCTCGCCAGTATCTGGCGAGGCTTTTTGCTGCTTGACGCTACGGGCCCGGCTAGTCCTTCACCAGGCGTTTCACCACGGTGCCTTCCTGGGCGTGGATGCGCACGGTGTAAACGCCCGTGGGCAGGGTGCTCAGGTTCAGCTGGTCGGTGAGCTGGCCCTGGCGGGGGCGCACGCTGTGCTGTTGCACGGGCTGGCCCAGCACGTTCAACACCTCGATGGCCACGGGGCCCTGCTCGCGCAGGCCCGCCAGCTCCAGGGTGGCCGTGCCCGTGGTGGGGTTGGGGTAGAGGGCGGTGCGGGCCGTGAGCTGGCCGGTGGTTACCGCCAGCGGCGAGCCGACCACGAAGCTGAGGTAGAAGCGCTGGCCGGAGTAGCTGGCCGCCATCGTGAAGGCGTAGCTGGGGTTGGCGGCCAGGTTCTGGCGGCGGTTCAGGACCCGGTCTTCGAGCCACACCTGGGTACCAGCGGGCGCATCAGCCAGGTCGGCCAGCAGCAGCTCGTGGGCCCCGTCCACGCTCACGCGCACCCCGAGGGGGATGACGGGGGCCGTGGCCAGGTCGGGCAGGCCGTTGATGGCGAGGCCATCGGGGCCGGCGATGCTCCAGAGGCTGGGGCGGCCGGCGCTGTTCAGCTGCACCTTGTAGGCATCGTGCTGGGGCGCGAAGCCCAGGCCGGCGCCGCCTTCGAAGTACACCACCGTTTCATCGGTGGTGGCGTTGGCGGCGTTGCGGGCCAGCAGGCGCAGCACCGGGCGGGGCGTACCGGTGGCGGTGCCCCGGTTGAACACCGGCGAGGCGTAGCTGGTGGCGCGCACGGCGTTGGTGAAGCTTACCGTGGCCGTGGGGGCGGTGGCCCGCACGAAGAAGCCCTGCATGGCGGCCAGGCTGGGGCTGCCGCCGTTCTGGCCGAGGCCGTTCACGTAGCTCTGGTAGGTGCCCGTGTACTGGCCGCTGGGCTGGAACACGTAGAGGGCATCGGCCACGCCCGAGAGCATGCCGCTGGTGGTGCGCACCACGTCCCAGTCCATGGGCGCGGGGTAGGGGTTGCCCAGCAGGTGCCAGCCCGAGTTGGCTAAGCTGCCGCGGCCGAGGCTATAGCTCACGTTGCCGGTTTGCAGCAGGCCCGAAATGTCCACTGTGGTGGTGGGCAGGGTTTGGGCGGTGTAGCCGCGCAGGGGCAGCAGGTCGTCGGTGGCGGTGGGCACCATCCAGGCATCGGTGAAGCCCGGCTTGGCGGCCGTCAGGCGCGTCTCGTCGTACTGAAACAGGGTGGGGAAGGGCGTGGCCGCGTTGCCCACCGTGTTGTAGGCCGGGTTCAGCTCGAACACCGGCAGGTCGTCGGCAAACTCCTGCACCGTGGTGCTGATGCCGGCGGCGCTCCGCTGCATGGGCGAAGAGTAGTGGCGGTAGCCCGCCGCTCCGCTCAGGCCCGTAATGAAGCGCTCCATGGTAGCGCGGCCGGTGCAGACGCCCCCGCCGGGCTGGTTCACCACCATGCCCGTGCCGCTGGCGTTGCTGACGAGCGTGAAGTTGCCGCCGCAGGCCAGGTTGCCGCCCCCGGTTGCCATGGTGAGGACGTGCAGCAAACCCAGGGCGGGCACCGTGGCGGTGCCGCCGGTGCCGGTGCAGCTCGCACCGGCCGGGTTCTGAATCGTCCAGCTATAGAACGTGGTGGGGGCCGTGCCGCCGAAGGTTTGCAGCGTGGTGCCGTTGGCAAACACGGTGTTCAGCCCGCAGGCGAATACGCCGTTGTTCGTGAAGTTGCCGGCCAGCCCCAGCGGGCAGCCCAGGGTCACGCCCGCCGCCGAGGTGTTGGCAATGGTGAGGCCGTAGAACTGCGCCAGCGTGATGCTGCCGCCTACCGCAATGTTCTGCCCAGCGGTGCCGTTGAAGAACACGGTGTAGGTGGCCGGGTTCCAGGCCCCGCTCACGAGCCAGTTGCCGCTCACGTTGATGTTGCCGACCAGCGTGACGCCGCCCGCGCTGGTGTTGGCCAGCGTGAGGTGGTGGAAGTTGCTGGTGCCAGTGGTGCAGGTAAGCGTCTGGCCGGTGCTGCCGCTGAACAAACTCAGGAAGCCGCAGCCGCAGTAGCGGCCGTTGTTGGTCCAGTTGCCGAGGTAGGTCACGTCGCGCAGCAGCGTGAGGCCGGCGGTGCTGGCGTTGGTGTTCTGCCAGTGCCAGAAGGCCGTGAGCACCGTGCCGCCGATGGTTTGCAGGCCGGTGCCATCAAATACCACCAGCTGGTTGCCGTGCAGGAAGCCGCCGTTGTTCACCCACAGCCCGCTCACGTAGATGCCGTTGAGCAGCGTGATGCCGACTGCATTGGCAAAGGTGATGTCGTGGAAATGGGTGGTGCCGCTGCCGCCAATCGTCTGGGCCACGGTGCCGCTGAAGCGGGTGCGGAAGCCGCAGCCGCAGTAGTTGCCCAGGTTCAGGAAGTTGCGCAGCACGTCGATGTTCTGGCCCAGGCTCACGTTCACGGCGTTGTTAAACGTCACGTCGTAGAAGCTGGTGAGGGCCGAGCCGGCGATGGTTTGCAGCACCGTACCGTTGAAGTACACCAGCAGCGAGTTGGGCAGGAAGGTGCCGTTGTTGGTCCAGTCGCCCAGCAGCGTGATGCCGAGGTTCTGCTGCACCGAAGCGCCCGTGGCAATGGTGAAGTGGTGGAACACCGTGGCCACCGTGCCGCCAATCAGCTGCAGCACCGTGCCGTTGAAGAACACCGTGAAGCCGTTGGCCACGAAGCCGCCGTTGTGCGTCCAGTTGCCCAGCAGGTAGATGTTGGAGAGCAGCGTAACGGTGGTCGGGTTGTTGAAGCGCAGGTCGAAAAAGCGCGTATTCAGCCCCGCGAAGATGGTTTGGGCCGCCGTGCCGTTGAAGTACACCACGTAGCCGTTGCCGAGGAACACGCCCGCGCCGGCCCAGTTGCCGAGCACGGTAATGGGCTGGCTCAAGCTCACCGACACCAGGTTGGTGATGGTGATGTGATGGAACACGGTGTTCACCGAGCCGCTAATGAGCTGGGCCACGTTGCCGACAAAGTTGACCAGGTAGCCGTTGGCGAAGTAGCCGCCGTTGTTCAGCCAGTTGCCCCACACCCGAATGTTCTGGTTGAGCGTGATGCCCGCCAGGTTGTTCCAGGTGATGTGCCAGAACTCGAACACGCCGCTGCCGCTGATGACCTGCGCCCCCGAGCCGCCGAAGAGGGCGGTGTAGCCCGTGTACACTCCCCCCACCAGGTTGTAGCCATAGAAGGTGCCCGCGTTGGCGAAGCTGCCCAGCCAGGTCACGTTCTGGATGAGGCGGACGTAGGCGCCGCTCGCAATGTTCCAGCCGTAGAAGCTCAGCGAAGTGTAGCCGCCCACCGTCTGCACGTAGCCGGGACCTTCGAAACCGTTGAAGTACACCGTGAAGGTGCCCGGGTTGAATGAGCCCGCGTACAGGTAGTAGTTGCCCGCGATGTAGATGTTGGTGGCCAGACTCACACCCGCCAGGTTGTCTACATAAAAGTGGTAGAAGTAGGTGGTCGCGTTGGCATTAATCACCTGGGCCACGCTGCCGGCAAAGCGCACGTAGCAGCCCGTCGTGATGCCGCCCACCGTCTGGTAGCCGTAGAACACGCCCGTGTTCACGAAGCCGCCCAGCACGTAGATGTTCTGCGTGAGCGTGACGGAAACGGGGTTCTGCAGGGTGATGTTGTAGAAGTTCGTGACCTGCGTGCCGCCAATAAGCTGCGCCACCGTGCCCCCGAAAATCACCGAGTACGAGCCGCCGAAGAACAGGCCGTTGTTAATCCAGTTGCCCAGCACGGTGATGTTGCTCACCAGCGTGAGGCCGACTGTGTTGGTGATGGTAACGCCGAAGAAGGTAGTGGTACCCGAGCCGCCGATGGTCTGGGCCGTGGTACCGCTAAATACCACCGCGTAGCCGCCGGCCCCGAAGCCGCCGTTCACCACCAGGTTGCCCACAAACACCACGTTCAAACCCAGGTTCACCACCGTGTTCGGGTCGATGGTCACGTTGTAGAAAGTCGTGACCGAGCTGCCGCCGATGAGCTGCGTGAAGCCGCTAGGGCCGTTGAAGACCACGCCGTAGCTGCTGCCCCCGTTCAGGAAGGTGCCGTTGTTGGTCCAGTTGCCATACACGCACAGGATGTTGGCCGCCTGCAGCGTGACGCCGGAGTTGATGACGACGTTGCCGAACTGCACGGCCGTGCCGCCGCTCACCGTCTGGGTGCCGCTGCCGGCAAAGGTCCAGGTGCTGGTGCGGGTGGCGTAGCAGGTGCCGTTGTACACCACGTTGCCGTAGAGGTTGAAGCCGGCCGTGCCGAGCAGCTGCAGGCTGGCGCCGGTTTGCACGGTCAGGTTCAGGGCCAGGGCGGTGCCGCTGCCCACCACCGGGTAGGTGCCGAGGCCGGTCGGAATCAGGACCACGCTGGTGGCGGTGGGTACTTGCCCACAGCTCCAGTTGGCCGCGTTAAACCAGTCGGAGCTCACCGCGCCCGTCCAGGTGTAGGTGAGGGTGCCCACGGTCAGGTTGCTGCCGTTGTCGGAGCCCACGGTGGCGGGGCTGTCGGCCACTACGCGCACCCGGTAGCCGCTGCCGGCCGGGGTATTAAGTGGAATAACAGCCGAAACTGTGCCGCTGCTGGCGTTGCCGGCCAGCGAGCCGATGCTCACCGGCGCGGCAAACGAGCCGCTAGCATCCGAGAGCTGCACCGTGAAGGTGTTGCCACCGTTCAGGCTGCCCGTCGTCACAGAATACGGCACGCTCAGGGCCGAGCCGGGGCAGAAGCTCCCGCTCACGCCGCCCGTGGCAATTACCACAGTGGGCGAGCCCACCACCAGCTGCACCTGCCGCGTCACCGAGCAGCCGTTCAGGCCCACGCTGAGGGAATAGGTGCCCGCGTTGCTGGCGTTGGCGTTGGCAATGCTGGGGTTGGGCTGGCTGCTGTTAAAGCCGTTCGGGCCCGTCCAGGCAATGGTAGCGCCGGCGGGAATGCCGCTGCTGCTGAACTGAATTAGGGCGCCCGCCGCCACCGGCGAGTTGCTGCCAGCCACCACGTTGGTCAGGTTGCTGATGACGAGGTTGCCGCCGTTGTCGGCGCTGGTCAGGGCCGGGTTGGTGCTCACTAGGCGGATGCGGTAGCCCGTGCCGTCGAGGGTGGCAGCCGGCATGGTAATGCCCATACTGCCGCTGCCCGTGCCGCTAAAGGCAATGCTGCCGATACTCACCGGCGCGGCAAAGGAGCCGCTGGCATCCGACAATTGCGCCGTGATGCTGCCGCTGCTCAGGCCCGCGCCCGACACCGTGTAGTTCACCGCGTAGCTATTGCCGGCGCAAAACTGCCCCGAGAAGGTCCCCAGGGCCAACGTGGTGCTGGTTGGAGGGTTCACCAGCACGCGCACGCTGGCCGAGTCGGTGCAGCTGCCCTGCGTCACGTACACATAGTAGAAGCCCGTCGTGGTCGTCGTTACGTTGTTGAGCGTCGGGTTCTGCTGGTTGCTGACGAAGCCGCCGCCACCCGCCGTGTACAGCACGTACCATTGGTACGAAGCCGCGCCGTTGGGGCCGGCCGTGAGCTGCAGGGTGCCGCCCGTGGTGAGGGGCGAGTTGCTGCCGGCGGTAGCCACCAGCGTGGTGGGCACGGTCAGGTTGCTGCCGTTGTCGGTGGTGCTGGTTACGCCGGGGTTCGAGCCCACCAGGCGAATGCGGTAGCCCGAGCCGGCTGCCGTTGCCTGCGGAATCAGCACCGAAACCGAGCCGGTGCCCTGCCCGGCAAAAGCCGCCGAGCCAATGGCGACGGGCGCGGCAAACGAGCCGCTGGCATCCGAGAGCTGCGCCGTGATGCTGTTGCCAGCGGCGAAGCTGTTCCCCGTCACCGAGAAACCGATGCTGAGCTGCGAGCCGGCGCAGACGTTACCGCCAAACTGCGCCATGCTCAAGATGGGCTGGGCCGAGGGGTTCACCGTCACGGTCGTGGCCACGCCGGGGCTCTGGCAGCCGCCGACGGTTACGTACAGCGTGTAGGTGCCCGAGTTGCCGGTTGTGGCGTTGGGAATGGTCGGGTTCTGCTGGTTGGAGCTGAAGCCCGGGCCCGTCCAGAAGTAGCTTGCCCCGGCCACCGTGGCAGCCGTGAGCTGAATGGTGCCGTTGTAGGCCACCGGCGAGTTGCTGCTCGGCGTGGCGGTGGGCTGGGTGGTAATGCTCAGGTTCGCGCCGTTGTCGGTGGTGCTGGTCACGGCCGGGTTCGAGCCCACCAGCCGGATGCGGTAGCCCGCCCCCGTTGGCGTGTTGGTTGGAATAGTGGCCAGCACTGCGCCGTTGCCCTGCCCGGTAAAAGCCGCCGAGCCAATAGTAGTGGGGCTGGCAAACGAGCCGCTGGCACCGGAGAGCTGGGCCGTAATCGTGTTGCCGGCGGCAAAGCTGTTGCCCGTCACCGAAAAGCCGATGTTGAAGGCCGCGCCCGCGCAACCCGTGTAGCCGAACTGGCTCATGGCCAGCACCGGCACGGCGTTGGGCTGCACCAGCACCCGCACGCTGGCGGAGTCCTGGCAGCCGTTGCTGTTGCCCACGTACACGTAGTATTTGCCGCTCTGGTTGGGCTGAGCGTTGCTCAGGTTCAGGGTTTGGCCCGAGCCCACGTAGCCACTGCCGCCGCTGGTATAGTTCACGTACCACTGGTAGCTGCTCTGGCCCGTGGGCTGGGCCACCAGCTGAATGGTGCCGTTGAATACCACCGGCGAGTTGCTGCTGGCCGAAGCCACCGGCGTGGGGTAAATGGTCAGGTTAGTACCGTTGTCGGTACCCGTAATCGCGGGGTTGCTGGCCACCACGCGCACCCGGTAGCCGCTGCCGGCCGGCGTGCGAAACGCCACCGTATCGCGCAGAACCCCGCCGCTGGCACTCGTGCTAATCAATGAGCCATACAGCCGCGAGCCGGCCGTGAATACGCCGTTGGCATCCGAAAGCTGGAATTTGAACTGGTTGGCGGCGTTGTAAGCCGTCGTATTGGTGGTGAAGGGCACCTGAATAAAGGTGCCGCTGCAAAACGCCGCCGGCGACACCGTGCCCGTGGCAATGGTGGGCGGGTAGGTGTAGTTGGTGCTCGAGCAGGCCGTGCCGCCGGGCGTGGTCACGCAAATCTGGCCGGTGGTGCCGCCGTTCGGGGCGTTCACCGTAATCTGGGTGCCCGTGTTCACCGCGAAGCCCGGCGCATTCACGCCGTTGAACGTGACGGCCGTGGCCCCGCTGAAATTAGTGCCCGTGATGGTAACCGGCGTGCCACCCGCTCCGCCCGTGGGCGTGAAGCTGGTGATGCTCGGCCCGGCGCAGTTGAAGTTGTAGGTGCCCGCGCCGCTCAGTACCACGTACTGGCCGGCCGCGTTCTGCACCGCCAGCCGGAATACCCGCGCCGTGGCGGGCGAGGCCAGCGTGCGGATGACCGGCGTAGTGGTGCCCGCCGTCAGGCTGGCCACATAAGTGTCGATGGTCGTGAACGGCCCGGCCGCGCTGGCCCCCGTTTGCAGCACAATGCTGAAGCTGCTCGTGTTGCTGGGCGTGAGCTTGTAGCGTACCTCGCTCACGGTCTGGGCCGCGCCGAGGTCGGCCTGAATCGCGCCACCGTTGTAGATATAGGGTGAATTGCTGGTAGTGGGAGAGGCCGGGTCGGTGTTAAAAGCCAGGTCGGGGGAGTTGCCCACCGAGCCGCTGTAGCCATAGCTGCTGGCTGGCAGCCCCGCCGCGAAGTTGGCCGACGAGGCGCAGCCGTTCTTCACGAAGGCCTTGCTCCAGACCAGGCTCCACTTGCCATTGGCATCGCGCGAACGCACAAACAGGCGGTTTGCCCCATCGGGCAGCCCGCTGGCATCGGCCGCGAACACGAAGCCCGCAATGTCGGCTGCCGGCGTTATCGGCACGTCGACTCCATTGCCAAAGCCGGTGTCCGCATTGAAGTAATATTCCAGCTTGGTGATGTTGGGCGCAGCCGCCAGCACGGGCTCGTAGTAAAAGCTGCGCACGCTGGTCAGGCTCCACTTGCCGTTGGCATCCCGGCTGCGAATGCTCAGCGAATGGAAGCCGGCGCTCACGCTGCTCAGCGGCACGGCCAGGGCCACCCCGCTGATGTCGGGGCCAGCCGTAACGGGGATGTCAACGGCCGGGTCGTTGTCGAGAAAGTACTCGAGCTTCACCACGTTGGGCGCGGCTACCACGGCATTTGGCTCGTAGTAGAAGCTGCGTACTGCAGTCAGGCTCCATTTCCCGTTGGCGTCCCGGCTGCGAATGCTCAGGTTGTGAAACCCGGCACTCACGCTCGCCAGCGGCACGGCAATGCCCACGCCGCTGACGTCGGTGGCGGCCGTTACCGGCACGTCAACGGCCGGGTTATTATCGAGGAAGTACTCGAGCTTGACCACGTTGGGTGCTGCCACGATGGCATTCGGCTCGTAGTAGAAATTGCGCACCGAGGTGAGGCTCCACTTGCCGTTGGCGTCTTTGCTGCGGATGCTCAGGCTGTGAAACCCGGTGCTTACGCTGCCCAGCGGCACGGCCAGGGCGATGCCGCTGATGTCGGGAGCGGCCGTGACGGGGATGTCAACGGCCGGGTTGTTGTCGAGGAAATATTCGGCCTGAACAATGTTCTGGGCGTGGCCGAAGCGCGCCGCGCCCAGCAGGGCCAGCAGCAGCAACAGCTGCCACCAGCTCCGCCAGCCACGCGACGGGTGCGATGAGGAATAGCGATACATGAGAACGGGCCGCTTAGTTGTTGGAGCGGGTGCTCACGTTCACGTTCAGCGTGTTGCCGCTCACGCTCTGCGAAAGCTGGTAAATGGTCGGAATGGCCGGGATGCCCGCAATGCGGTAGGCAAAGCCCGTGGCCGAGCCATAAGCCCCGATGTCGACGCCGCCCTGGCCC
This sequence comes from Hymenobacter glaciei, assembly GCF_039539585.1. Lineage (NCBI taxonomy): Bacteria > Pseudomonadati > Bacteroidota > Cytophagia > Cytophagales > Hymenobacteraceae > Hymenobacter > Hymenobacter glaciei. The sequence continues at coordinate 9,637 of NZ_BAABDK010000008.1, forward strand.
GTGCCAATGGCCGGGCTGCCGGCTTTTAGCTTGTACCAGGCATCAAACTGGCCGGGGACGGTAGGAGTCAGCACAAACACGCTGCTTTGGGGCACGTTGGCGGTGTTGTTGCTCTGGCTGCCCAGGGTGGGCAGGGTGGCCTGGCCCAGCAGGTTGTACTGCCAGGTGGTGTTGGCGGTGGTGCTGAGGTTGTTGCCGAAGTAGTTGTTGCGGACCGTGAAGCCGTCGAAGTTGGAATTGCGCAGCGCCACGTTGTTGCTGAACTCGCCGGTGAAGCCGGTACCGCTCACGTTCACATCCAACTGGATGATATTGTTCGTAATGAGCAGGTTGGTGGTAGCCGTATTGGTGTTGTAGGAGATGCCGTAGATGTAATTCTGCCGTATCACGTTGTTGGTCGTCGCCACGTTGTAGTTCGTGTAGAGGTAAGCGTTACTCACGTAGTTGCGCTGGAAAATCAGGTTGCTGGCCCCCAGGTACACGGTGCTCGTTATCAGGCCCGACATACTGGTGCCGTTGCTGCCCGTAGTGAAAACTACCTGCCCCACCGTGGCCGGAATCACGCTGGCCTGCAAGGCCGGCGGCTGGTTCTCGCTCAGGAAATAGCCCGGACCGACGAAGGTGAGCTGTTTGGTGCAGTTCAGGTTGCCGTAGCTGGTGGTCGAAGGCTCCACCTGAATAATGTCGCCGCTAACCGCTGCGTCGTGCGCCAGTTGAATGGTGGCGTAAATGTTGGTGCCGGTAATGCCGTTGTTGTTCACGCGGCGGATGGTTTGGGCCGAAGCCAGCTGCACAGCCAGCGTCAGCAGCACGAAGAGGAGGGCGGAGGAGAGCTTTTTCATAAATCGGAACAGAAAAAAGGTGGTGGAGAAACTGCCAAAAGCCCTTTTCCTGTGCCGTATGCAAGGAATTGTAAACAGGCTTTTGCAAGGGTAAAATTGACCTTTGCCCTGCTGTCCGTACAATCCGTGCTGTCCCGTATTTTCCCGTTCTCCCGCCTCCGTGCCAGCACGGATATACCTGGTGTAGGGGCGGGGCTTGCCCCCGCCCGCCGTATGCGCAACTAATGAACGTTGTGCATGCGACGGGCGGGGGCAAGCCCCGCCCCTACAATGCTGTTACTTATTTCACTAACCCCGCCGCCTCGTGCACCCGCACGCCCCCGCCATCGTCTTCGGCGGCGCGCAGCATCGCGGCGGCTACGGCCGCACCGGGCACCGGCCGGTATTTCTGCAGGGGCCCGCGTAGCAGTGGCCGCGTCAGTTTCAGCACCACCGCTCCCAGCCGCTCGCCCAGGCGGGGCGTGGCCCGCTCGCCCAGCAGCAGCGAAGGCCGGAAAATATGGATGGCCCGAAACGGCGCCTGCTGCACGGCCGCTTCCATCTCGCCCTTCACCCGGCTGTAGTAGATGCGGCTTTCCGCATCGGCCCCCATGCTGGACACCACCATAAACTGCGCCGCGAAGTTGCCCGCCGCCAGCGCCGCCAGCTGCACCACGTACAGAAAATCAACCTTAAAAAAGGCCTCTTTCGAGCCCGCCTGGGCCATGGTAGTACCCAGGCAGCAAAACACGTCGTCGGCAATCAGCTTCAGGCGCACCGCCTCCAGCTTGTCCAGCTCCGTCACCACCTGCACCAGCTTCGGATGGATGGTGGGCACGGCCTTGCGCCCCACCACAATCACCTTCGCATACCGCTCCGAAGCCAGCAGCAGCGGCAGCAATTGCGAACCAATCAGGCCCGTGGCCCCAGCAAGTAAAGCGGTTTTCTGCATGGGAATCGGCTTTAAATCCGCTATGCTTACCGTTGGTTTATCGTGAAAGTTGTGACGGAGAACGGGCAAATCTTCGATTTGTAGAATACGAGCTTTTATGGCAGCAGAAAGAGGTTTGACAGGTTTTGCTTCCTGACAATACGGCCCATCATAAAGATGCCAATCATATACGAACAAGCCATACTGAGCATAGTCTTGCCAAATCTTTATAGTGCCAAAATGAGGGAGCGGAATTTCACCAGCGAGCAGTGAATGCGCTTCGTGATGGGCTAATACATTTTCAGGAATAAAGCCGTAACCCCCGAAGCTGAAGATGCCAATGTTGCCCACAGAATCGAGAGCAAACCAGTCAAACTCCATACCCCAGAAATCATCCATTAAATCCGTATTACCCATCGGATTCAATATTACTTCAATACCGTTGCTTCCGGCTCCAGCAGTACTAGGCCCTGCCGGAACAATGCGCCCAGTGCTTTTTTGAATACCTTTTTGCTCATGCCCACGCGGCGGTATACATCCTCAGCCAGGCTCTTGTCGCCCAGTGGCAGGCGCCCACCCGGCGCAGCTTTGATGGCTTTGAGCAGCGTATCGGTGGCCGATTCTACCTCGCCGTAGCCTTCCTGTTGGAGGCGCACGTCGAGCTTGCCATCGGCGCGCACCTGGCGCAGGAAGCCGGGCAGCTGCTCGCCCAGCCGCAGGGGCCGGAATACTTCGTTGTGAAACAGCAGCCCCTGGTGCGTTCCGTTCACGATGACGGGGTAGCCCAGCTCGGTTTCGTCGGCCACCAGCAGGCGCACCGCGTCGCCGGGCTCGCCCTGGAAGGGCTCCTGGCTCAGAAACTGCTTCCACTTGGTGGAGGCCACCAGGCGGTCGCTTTCTTCGTCGAGGTACACGTACACGAACACCCGCTCGCCGATGCGCAGGTCGCGCCGCTGGTTGCGGTAGGGCAGGAGCAGGTCCTTCTCCAGGCCCCATTCCAGAAACGCGCCGGCCGGGCCGTGGTCCTTCACCGTGAGGCCGGCGTAGGAGTTCACCAGCGCCAGGGGTCGCAGGTTGGTGGCAATGAGGCGGTCCTCCGAGTCGCGGTACACGAATACGCGCACGATGTCGCCTACGCGGGTACCGGCCTCCACGTACTTTTCGGGCAGCAGCAGGTCGCCGTCGTCGGAGGTGAGGTAGAGGCCGATGCTGGTTTCGCGGGCTACTTCGAGGTCGTTGTAATCGCCGAGGAGGAGGCTGGCCATCTGAGAGGTATTTAATTGGGGAAAGCTACAAAGGTCGGTTCGTCCGGGGGCAGCCACAAGAAACCGCCACACCTTTGTGCCACTCGCCTCAATTCCGGTAGCTGAAAACGATGAATGATTTAGTGCCCATTGAAACCGTAAGCTGGGAAGAATTGCAGCAGTACGTATACGAGGTAGACGGTTCGTGGCGCGACATCTACGTGCTGGGCGCTAATCGGGCAGACTGGGAAATCTGGGCTGATTTCGTCAATGCGAACTACCGCGTAAAATTCATCGATGGCAATTCCGTTCGGCATAATCAAATTGATTTTACAGCGGTAGAAAGCTTTTGGGACAGCGACGGCCCCAATATGCCCATATCAACATTCTTCGTCGGTGAGGTTAATGTCAACTGTTATTTCTTCGGCGATTATGAGATTGAAAACGACATCGACCCGCTAAAAATCACCTCCTATGCGGTCCATCAGCAGCTAATGGATTATTTGACTCGGCTCTCGCAGGCGCTTGGGAAAGAAGTAGTGCTGACTTTAGAAAACGACACGCCGCAACCCGGTACCGGACGGCGGCAATGGCATCCGTTGCTTGCTGTTAATGGCGAGCAGATAATGGTCTACCCGTACTGGCTCGGCTCCAAGTAGCATCAACACTGCCCGCGCAGGAAGTCGAAAAACCGCTTGGCGTGGGGCGCGCGCCGCCCAATAGCGGCCGGGTCGAGGGTAGCCAGAATATCGAAGGAATGCTTGCCCTTGTCGTATTCGCGTTTGGCTGTGGCGCGGCGCAGGCTGTCATCAAGAGCCGGCTTGGTGACCGTTTCCAGTTGCGCAGTGGTCGGTAGCGCGCTGGCCTGGAAGCCTTGCCCATAGTAGGCCGCCAGCCGGGCAGCATCGGCGACCAGCCAGGTTTCCATGCTCACGGCCATGAAGTGAATTTGGGCGCACATCGGGCGCGGCCGGGGTAGGGTCCTGGGTTGGTTCGGCCATTAGAGAGTTGAGCTATTGGGTGCTAGGGGCAAAACAGCGCAGTAGGGCACGACCCCGCACCCTACTGCGCTGTTTTTGGAACTAATCGGAAAAAACAGCGCATCTTTAAGAATATATCTGCGCTGTTTTTAGGAAAAAACTAAAAAAACAGCGCAAATTTCCCTGACTCTTATGGCGCGACACGTTGCTACAGCCACCTCCCTGATAGCCCGCGTACGGGCCTGGTTTGGCCTCGCGCAGGCCGAACTGGCCCTGTACCTGGGCATTAGCCCGCCCTTGGTGCGCGACCTCGAAACCAACCGCCGGACCCTCACATCCGCCGTCAGCGCCGCCCTGCTGCCGCTGCTGCTCCAGCTGCCCCCGCCCGAGGTGCCCGCCGCGCCGGCCACTGGTGCCGCCCTACCGCCCAATACCCCCGCGCCCGATGCGGCCGACCTCGACTTCCGCCGCCGCGAGTGCCTGCACCGTGCCGGACGGCTGTCGGCCCAGGCCGACGCCCTGGCCGCCCGCGCCCACGTGGCTGCCCGCTGGGCCGCTGCCCGGCCCGCCCTGAGCCCGCCCTCCGAAGACGCGCCCGCTCCCGATACGCCCGCCGCCCAGGCGCTGGCCGTTGCCCTGGCCCAAGCCGCTGACCCCACCGACCCGGCCCGGGCCCGTGACCACGCCCGCTGGCTGCGGGGCTGGCTGGCTGCCCGTGCCGCACCCCTCTCGGTCGCCGAGGCCACGCGCTTCCACCGCCTGCGCGCCCAGGCCGCTGGCTTGCTGGCCGAAGCCGCCGCCCTGGCCGAAGCCCTGGCCCCGCCCTTCCCTTGAGTAGTGAGTCGACAATAAGCGCAAGACCAATACGAATGGGTGGCGTGCCGACGCGCGCCTTACTAAAAACGGTAATATTCTTATTCGTGAATAATAAGGGCGGGCAGCACGGCGTTGGGGACGGTGTCAATTCTTTCCACAAACCATTCAACCCCATTCTTCCCATGAACCCCGATTATTCCTTCCTCACGACCTGGGCCGAGTGCGACGCCGCCAAAGCCGATGTCGAGTTCGAGCTGAAGACCTTCAGCTACCGCGACGCCGGCCTCGAAATCACCGACGAGCGCGCCAGCCGCAGCAAAACCGCCGGAGCCGCCGCCCTGGCCAAAAAAGACGGCGAAATCCTCACCGCTCAAGGCCAGGCCACCGTGGTCGGCCTCACCGCCCAGCAGGTGCAGGATGCCAACGACAAAGTGGAGCTGCTGCAGGCTCAGCGCAAGCAAATCATGAAAGCCAACCGCACCAGCGCTGGCACCGACCGCTTCCTGGCCACCGTCGATGCGGCTCAGATACAGGCCCAAATTGATGTGCTCACCACCACGCTGGCCAGCATTGCCACCCGCCGCGCCCAGCTCACAAGCTAGTCCAACAGGTAGTTGGTTAAAGTAGAAAAGGCCCCGGCGACTATCGCCGGGGCCTTTTTTCGTGCCTTCGTAGGGTGCGGGGCTTGCCCCCGCCCGGACGGTCGCACTGTTGCACGGAATCATAGCAACGGTACGACCGTCCGGGCGGGGGCAAGCCCCGCACCCTACTTGTTTTGCAAGCCCTTATCCACGGCTACGGCCAGCAGCGCGCCACCTATTGGCCCCACCACGTACACCCACCAATCTGTCCAGTTGCCGCTGAGCAGGGCCGGGGCCAGCGAGCGGGCCGGGTTCATGCTGGCGCCTGTGAGGGGGCCGGCCACCAGCGCTTCCAGCGCCACGGTGGCGCTGATGGCCAGCCCCGCCAATAGTCCCGCTTCCTTCGGTCCCGACGCAACGCGCAGAATCACCAGCATCAGCCAGAAGGTGAGGAAGGCTTCGATGCCCAGCGCCTGCCAGGCACCGTGGGCCGGCAGGGTAGCTCCCAGGGTAGAGGCCGGCCCGGCAATCAACTTCACCAAAAAGCTGCCCAGGGCCGCGCCCGCCAACTGTGCCAGCACGTAGGGCAGCACCCGCCGCCCACTGAAGCGCCCTGTGGCCCAGAAGGCCACCGTCACGGCCGGGTTTACGTGTGCCCCGCTGGTTTCGCCCAGGCTCTGGATGATGGCAAACACCACCAGCCCAAAGGCCACCGCTACCCCGCTGTGCCCCAGCGCGTGGGTTTGCGCATCAACGACGGCCGCACCGGTACCGAAAATCAACAAAATGGCCGTGCCTAGCATCTCGGCCAGCAGGCAGGTACGGAGCGGGAGCAGCATCAGGCCTGAATCGTATCGGTAGAGCCCACCACAGTGCTGCGGCGCTCCAGTAGCAGGGTGTCGTGCCACACGCCGTGCAGCTGGCCGATGCGCTCGCGCCGCCCCACCAGCCGAAACCCCACCGCTTCGTGCAGCCGCACACTGGCCGTGTTTTCGGGAAATATGCCCGCCTGCAAAGTCCAGAGGTCGTTTTTCTCTGACTCAGTCACCAGGGCCTTCATCAGGCCCAGGCCCACGCCCTGCCCCCGGGCGGCGGCCCCCACGTACACGCTCACTTCGGCCACGCCCGCATACACGCAGCGACCCGAAACCGGCGACAGCGCCACCCAGCCCAGCACCGTCCCGGTTGCGTCGGCAGCTACCAGGCGGCAGGCGGGCAGGTGGCCAGCATCCCAGGCCTCCCAAGTGGGTGGCTCGGTGGTGAAGGTGGCCGTACCGGTGGCCATGCCTTCGGCATATATGGCGCGCACAGCTGGCCAATGGGTTGCCGTGAGGGGAAGCATGTTCATGAAAAGAACTGGTAAGAAGCGTTTCCTGGCCGTCCTGCGGAGCGTAGCCGAAGCAGAACGGCCATGGATTAGAAATTTGCCCGCACGAAGTCGTGGGCGTAAGCCTTCACTTGCTCGCGCACGCTGCGGAACTGGGCCATAATTTCCTCCTCGCTGCCGGTAGCCTTGGCCGGGTCGGGGAAGTTGTGGTGCAGCTTGGTCGCCGTTGTCGGGAACACGGGGCACACCTCGTTGGCGTGGTCGCACACGGTGATGATGAAGTCGAAGGGCACGGCGGCATATTCGTCGACGTGGTTGCTGGTGTGGGCCGAAATGTCCACGCCATCCTCCGCCATCACGCGCACGGCGCGGGGGTTGAGGCCGTGCACTTCCACCCCGGCGCTGTATACCGCGGCGCGCTCGCCGAGCTCCTGCACGAGGTAGCCGTGCAGCAGCTGGCTGCGGCAGGAGTTGCCGGTGCACAGCACCAGAATGTTTTTCTTGTCAGACATAAAAGTTGGGGTCAGCCGCGGGCGGCGTTAGGTAAAGAAGATTAGCAGCACCCGCCGCCCGGCGCGCAACCGGCCACCTGCAGCTGGGGCAACGCAAACGACTGGTCGGCGGGAATGCCGCAGGCATCCTGCGCCAAACAGGCCGTGTGCTTGGGCGTGAGCCAAAAATCCGTGCCGTCAAAGTCCAGCCCGAATTTGCCGATGGTCGACTGCTGGTATTCCACCTCAATCTCTAAATCCTCGCGGCCCAGGATTTTCTCCGACAGCTGCAGGATGTGCAGGAATTTCTGTGGCGCCAGTCGGTGGTCGTAGTCGCCCGCTTCCCAGAGCTGGAAGTTGGCTGCCGTTTCGCGCCGCTCCACACCGCCACAGTCAATAAAATGCTTGCTCACCAAGCCCACTTCTGTTACGTGGAAATGGGCGGGCAACTGCGTGCCATCGGCCAGTCGGAAGCTCACGGCTGCCAGCCCGGCCAGCGCTTCTTTCATCTCGGAGATTTTCATGATGCTGTTGGGTTGAGAGTAGGATTTGGGAAAAGGAGAGGTATGATTAAAAGTTAGCAACAGACGGGTCCGGTCGCTGCGGTGCCGGCCGCGACGGGCAGCTCGGCCAGCAGGTCGCCAAAAAGTTGCCGGGCCACGGCCCAGCCCGCCGCATCGAGGCAATAGCACACCCGCGGGCCGTCGACTTCGCCCTGCACCAGGCCGGCTGCCTTTAGCTCCTTGAGGTGCTGCGATACAGTGCTTTGCGATAACGGTAGCTCGAGCACCAGCTCGCCGCACACGCAAGCCTGGCGCTGCGCCAGCAACCGCACAATGGCTACCCGGGCCGGGTGGCCCAATGCTTTGGCCATCGCTGCCAACTGCTGCTCCTGGGCCGTAAAATGGGTGCGCTTGTGGAAAGCCATAAGAGTATCAGCGCTTATCGTAGATTTACGATTGCAAACATAATAGGATGTTTCCAATTCTGCTCTGGGTAATTTCTGTTTGGCGGAATAATGCTGTTTTTGTTAATAAAAAAATAACCTGCAGATGCATGCGTTGGGTTATGAATTATTATCTACGGATAATGCCAAAAAATGCGTTTAAATGGAGTGAATAGCGATTTGATAAATTATTACACTACAAATAATACCATGAAATGTGCCTGAAAATAGCCGGTTACGCCCAGAAAAAATCTATTGATAAGTCAATTTGTAAAAACTATTTTGTAGCTTTCCATCGTAGTTAACCAAACCGCCAAGGTGGACTACCTTCTTGCTCGCATCACTTATCGTTATTTACTATGAAAAATACTTTACGATTTTCCGTTCTCGCCGGTATGCTGGGGCTGTTGGCCGCCAGCCAAGGCCACGCCCAAACAGGCCCCAACCAGTCGGCCCCGGCCAGCCCGGCCGCTCCGGCTGCCATCAACCCCGATTCCGTGTTTGTGAACCCTGAAGTGCGGCCCCAGTTTGTGGGTGGCGACCGGGCGTTTGCGGCCTATGTGGGTAAATCCATCCGCTACCCGCAGCAGGCGCTGAACCGCCGCATCTCGGGCCGGGTTTTCATTAGCTTCACCCTCAGCGCCCAAGGCAAGGTGCAGGATGCCCACGTGGTAAGCGGGCCCGGCAACGGCCTCAACGAGGAGGCCCTCCGGCTTATCTGGACCATGCCCCCCTGGGAGCCCGGCCGCGTAAACGGCCAGCCGGTGCGCGTGGCCTGCACGCTACCAATTGCCTTCAACTCGGGCCGCTAGACTAGTTATTTTTTGAAGTCGTTTTCGACTGTATTGGTGAGTTAAAGCAATTAGTTAGATTATATCCGCTATAAAACAACAGCGCCCTGCTTCCCATTAGGAGGCCGGGCGCTACTATGTTGGCTCCGGTTCTTATTGATATACCGGCACACCGGGCGCACCCAGGCCAAAGTCACTGAAGGTGATGGTTTCGCGGGTGCTCTCGTACATGCGGGTACCGTTCGCGGTATTTAGCCCGCGCGGGTAGTAGCCCAGCAACAGCTGGAAGGTGCGCAGCACGGTGAACTCGTTGCGGAAACGCAGGCCCAGCCCAAAGCCCGTGTAGGGAGCGTCGGTGAAGGGCGACCCGCCGCCGGGCCGTTCCGATACCCAGGCCGCGTCGGCAAAGGCAATGCCGGCCAGGCGGAAGCCCAGCAGCGAGAGCGGGGTAAACAACGTGGTTTCGTAGTTGAGCACAAAGCGGCTGGTAGCCCGAATGGGATTGGCCGGCGAGAAGCCCCGCAGACCCCGGTCGTTGGTGATGCCCTGCTGCAGGTAGTCGCCCGGCCGGCGGTTCAGTCCAATGGTGGCCCGACTGCTGAGGAAGTGGCGGTACTGCCAGTTGCCGGTGTGGTACAGCTTGGTAAACGAGGTAAATTCCCCCGTCAGCAAGCCCTGTTCCCAACGGTGGCCCTGGTCGAGGCGCTGGTAGCCGCCCAGGTCTACGGCGCCGTAGAGGTAGCCGGTGCGGGTGCTGTAGCCTGCAGCGGCAATGCGCACGTCGAGGTAGCGGTGGGGCACCACGCTGTTCATGTCGTAGCCAGCCGTGAAACTCACCAGCGTGCCGGTTGGCACGTCTTCGGTGCGGCCAAAGCCAAACAGGTACCGGTCCTTATAGTAGCGCCGCACGGAGTAGCCCACGGTGCCCAGCAGCAGGGTGCCATTGTAGTAGTTGTTCTGGTAGCCCGGCACATCGATGGGGTCGGGGTTGGGCACGGCCTGGTACTGCGTCCGGATAACGCGCGTGGCCACAATAATGCGCCCAGGGTTCTCGTAGCCCAAGTCGTAAGAGCGCAGGCGCAGGGCCCGTCCTATCCAGGCGTCCTGCACATTGTAGGTGAGGGGGTAATAGCGGTTGGACTGGCCCGGCGCCGGCGATGTCAGCGGAAAGGCGAGCACATAGCGGTCGAGGCTGAGTGCCCCGGCGTAGCGCGTGGTGGGCGAGTAAAAGTCGCGCCGCAGCGATACCCCGCCCGAGCGGTAATTGAACTCGTCGCGGTAGCGGCCCTGGGCGTAGATAAAATGGCGGAAAGGAGCAGTGTAGCTGCCTTCGTAGGCCCAGGTTTGGGCCCCGGGCGCATTGTCGAACTCGCTGCCGTAGCGGTAGGCGTTTTCGACCTGGTGGCCCAGCCCCAGGAAATTCTGGTCGCCAAGCGTGACGACCCCCGACGTGGCCGAACCTATCTGCACGCCGGCTGTGACGCTGAATACATCGGTGGTGAGCACTTCGATGTCGACGCTATCGCGCGTGGTGGTGCGCTCGTTCACCAGCACCCGGGCGTCGAGCACTTCGGGTGTCTGGCGCAGCAAACGCTCCGATTCGGCCAGGGCCTGGGGCGCCAGCGCCTGGCCGGGCCGGAACAGCAGCACCTGGCGGATGCGGGCCCGCGAGGTTTTGATGTGCAGGCCATTGCCGACTTTGTCGAATAGCGCATTCGGGTGCCGGGTCGAGTCGGTGAGGCTGTACCCGAAAGCGTCGAGTGTTCGGATAGTTACGCGGCGCACAATCTTGAAGCTGTGCCGGTCGAACTGCCGGTCGAGCAGCACGGCGTCGAGGCCGGCCTGCTCTTCCTGCCGGCGCGTGAAGTTGAGCAAGCCGGACATGGCCCGGCCCACGATGGTTTTGCGGCGGGTGTAGGCCTGCAAGCGGTTGATAAGCCGCTCCTGGTCGAAACGCTCGCGCAGGGAATCGGGCCGGGCCGGCAGCGTCTCCTGGCTGGCGCGCAGCGAGTCGGGCGGCACCGCCGAGCGGGGGTCAAATGTTTGGGCACCCGCCGGCCGGGCCAGCCCCAGCAGCAGGAGCAGACCCGGCAGCCACACCGATAAATAATAACCGCGAAAGCTCATGGATAGGGGCAACGCCGCAAAGTACGAAAAGGAGCCCGGGCTGTTGGCGGGTGGGGGAATTGCCAAAGACGCGGCAGGCACCGCTTTGCTAAGCTATTGCGAAAGAATAGCCGGCTGTTTTTCCCGAAAAAAGAAACTATTCCCAAAAAAATTAGCTTAAAGTATAGTGTCCGATTGCGGGCTGATTAGTAATTTTAAAGCCGAAAGCACGTCCCGCCGTATGAACGAACGCATTCAGGAGAAACTAAGCATATTAGCCGACGCGGCCAAGTACGATGCGTCGTGCAGTAGCAGCGGTGGCAAGCGCAAAAACGAAGGCAAAGGCCTCGGCAATGCCGAAGGCATGGGCATTTGCCACAGCTATACGGAAGACGGCCGTTGCGTGAGCCTGCTGAAAATCCTGCTCACCAACCACTGCATCTTCGACTGTGCCTACTGCGTGTCGCGCCGTTCGAACGATGTGAAGCGGGCCGCTTTCACCGTGGATGAAGTGGTGGACCTCACCATCAACTTTTACCGCCGCAATTACATCGAAGGGCTGTTTCTGAGTTCCGGCATCTTCTCCAGCCCCGACTACACGATGGAGCGCCTCGTGCGCATCGTGAAAAAGCTGCGCACCGAGCACAAATTCAACGGCTATATCCACGTCAAAACCATTCCGGGCGCATCGCAGGAGCTTATTGCCGAGGCTGGCTTGTACGCCGACCGCCTCAGCGTGAACATTGAGCTGCCCTCGGAGCTGGCTCTGACCACGCTGGCCCCGGAAAAAAACTACGCCGAGATTCTGACCCCGATGGCACAGATTCGGGACGGCATCATTCAGAATAAAGAGGAGAAAGCCCTGTTCAAGAAAGTGCCCGGCTTTGCTACCGCTGGCCAAAGCACCCAGCTTATTGTGGGCGCCAGCGCCGAAACGGATTTGCAAATCATCAAGCTCACCGACTCGCTCTACCAGGGCTACGGGCTGAAGCGCGTGTATTACTCGGGCTACATTCCCGTGACCGATGATGCCCGCCTGCCGCAGGTGACCCAGCCACCCGTTATCCGGGAGCACCGCCTGTACCAGACCGACTGGCTCATGCGCTTCTACGGCTTCCAGGCCGACGAAATTCTCGACCCGGCCCACCCGCACCTCGACCTCGAAATCGACCCCAAACTGTCCTGGGCCCTGCGCAACCGGCACGTTTTCCCGGTCGACGTGAACACCGCCGACTACGAGATGATACTGCGCATTCCCGGCGTGGGCGCCCGCTCGGCCAAGCGCATTGTAGCCGCCCGCCACTTCGCCTCCCTCAACATGGAAACCCTGCGCCAGCTGGGCGTCGTGCTAAAGCGCGCCAAATACTTTCTCACCTGCCAGGGCGAGCGGCAGCCCATTATTGGCGAGCTGACCGAGCAACAGGTGCGCCGCCAGATTCTGTTTGGCTCCGGCTCGGTGCGCTCGGCCCTGGTTACCCAGCAACTCGATTTGTTCGCCCAGGCCTCCTGAATCTACTGTGCAAGCTGACTTCAACTCCGACTCTTCCACCCTGCTGCTACACCCCGGCCAACTGGGCGGCGTGCAGCACGACATCCTGTTTTCTGTCATGAAAGTTATTCACCGCCAGCCCGAGGCTGCTGTTCGGCCCGCTGCCGTTTCCGCTTCCGACAAAGTGAACCGCCTCTCGTGCTGCTGCCGCATTAGCGAGCTGATGCCTTTGGTGCGCCAGCTGCACGACGAAGCCCGGGCCCGCCACGAAGCCCAACGCCAGGGCGAAGAGCGCCAGCAGGCGGCATAAAAACGGGACGCCCGGTTTCGCGCTTAGCCGGCCGAGCCAGTTGCCTGCCAGCAAAAGCCGCTTACGGGCGCCGCAAGCCCAGCCGCTCCACGGTTTCGCCCTCGAAGTCGAATTCGATGAGCACGGCAGGCTCGTTGCCCACCACCCAGCCGTCGTGGCCCGGCGCTATAGCCACTACCTGCGGCGCGATGAACTCCTCCAACGTGCCGTCGGCGTACTGAATATTGAGGTGGCCGGCTGCCAGAAAGCCCACGTGGGCGTGCTGGCAAAGCTCGGTGCCTACCACGGGCTTCATGTCTTTCGACCAACGGAAGCCGACCGGGTAAACAACCCGCTTCACCCGGGAGTTACCGGTGCGTACTACGTCGACCTGGGCGCCGCCAATTTCGCGGCGAGTGGCCCCTTTGAGAGGACCGAGGAGGGTGTCGAGATTCATGCAGCGTAGGAGTTTAAGGTTGGGAATGCCAGCAGCTTGCTGGCTTAAATATAGACGTTTTAGCAAGAAGCCAACCTGCCGTGAAGCCCAGCCGCCGCCCTGCCACTGCCAGCTTGCTGAGCACAATTTCTGCTTCGCGCCGCCCGGCGCCGAACCTAACCGCCGCGCCCCGCGACTACACCTACGACGGCACCTTCGAGGGCTTGCTGACGGTGCTGTTCAGCATCTACGAAAGCAAGTCGCCACCCAACAGCATTCAGCCGGAAGCGACGGCCCAGAGCGGGCTATTTGCCCAGCCGGCTTACCTCGAAACCAACGATGCACAGGCCACCCGCGTGTGGGAGGGCCTGCTGAAAACAATGGATGCCGAGGCCCGCACGCGCCTCTATCACGTCTTCCTCAGCGAAGATGCGGACCGGGAACAGTTGATTTTTCGCTACGTGGATTTGGCCTTGCGCTCGGCCGTGGATGTTTCGGAGAATTACGCCAACGCCGACGTGCGCCGCGTGCAGCGCCTGGCCCAGATGATGTTTCGCGAAAAGCACCGCATGGAAGCCTTTGTGCGCTTCGAGAAAACATCCGACGAGTTATTCCACGCCACCATCGAGCCGGATATGGACGTGCTGCCCCTCATCGCCGCGCACTTTACCAAGCGCTACGCCGACCAGCGCTGGCTGATTTACGACCGCCGCCGGCACTACGGGCTGTATTACGATTTGAGCCGCACCGACATTGTGCAGTTTGAAAACCCGACGGGCCGAAAAGCCACCGATATTTCCGCTACCGTGCTCGATGAGCGGGAGCCCCTGTTCAAGCATCTCTGGCAGGCGTATTTCGACCACGTCAACATCCCCGAGCGCAAAAACATGAAGCTGCACCGCCGCCACATGCCGCTGCGCTACTGGAAATACCTGAGCGAAAAGCAGCCGCGCGAGGTGCGATTCGAGCCCATCAAAAACAAGCAGTCCATTGCGGGCAAGGAGGTGTCGGCGGGCCAGAAACTGCTGCCACCCGCCGAGTAACGCGGGCCTTGGGCGAGGCGTTTAAGGCGGGCGCGCCGCTAACTTGCGGGCCGGTTCTGCTTCAGCGGGCCGTTTTGAAGAGAAGCTATGCAGACAACTTTGGTATTTGGGGCCTCTGGGCAATTGGGGCAATGCCTGGCACACGTTGCCCGCGAGCGGGGCACTGCCGGCCTGCAGTTTCTGGCCGAAGAGCAGGCCAATATTCTCAACCCGGAGGGCCTGGCCGCGCTGTTTGCCGCCCATCGCCCGGCCTACGTCATCAACTGTGCCGCCTACACGGCGGTGGATAAGGCGGAGGATGAGGTCGACCTGGCCCGCCGTATCAACCGCGATGGGGTAGTAAACCTGGCCCGGCTTTGCGGCGAGCACGGCAGCACGCTCATCCAGATTTCAACCGACTTTGTATTTGCCGGCAACGGCCACCAGCCCCTCACCGAAACCGACGAAACCGCGCCGTTGAGCGTCTACGGCCTCACCAAGCTCGAAGGCGAGCAGGTGATTCCCGGCCTCACCGAACGGTACTTCACGCTGCGTACCAGCTGGCTGTACTCGGAGTTTGCTGGCAACTTCGTGAAAACCATGCGCAAGCTGGGCCGCGAGCGCGACGAGCTGCGGGTGATTTGGGACCAGGTGGGCACACCCACCTACGCCATCGACCTGGCCGGCGTCATCTTGGGTATTATCGAGCGCGGTAGCACCGCCTATGGCTTGTATCACTACAGCAACGAAGGCCTCACTTCTTGGTACGATTTCGCCACGGCCATCTTCGAGCTCAGCGAAATTTCGGTGAAAACCACACCCATTCGCACCAGCGAATACCCCACCAAAGCCACCCGCCCACCTTTTTCGGTGATGGACAAGACCAAAATAAAAACTGCGCTGGGCGCGGCCATTCCCCACTGGCGCGAGAGCCTCAAAACCTGCCTGGAGCGGCTTTCCGCCGCCGAGTAGCAACAGGATGCCTGTCTGTTCTAAGCACTCGTTCGAAAGTAAATGAGTAAAAGCACGTCATGCAGAGCGCAGCGAAGCATCTCCCGTGCCACAGTAAATCAATCGTTTGACGATGCGAGCGAGATGCTTCGCTGCGCTCTGCATGACGGTTACTTGTGCTTGAGTACTTAAAGCCTTACCGGGTACGACCCCGCCCCTACATCCACTGATTCCGAAACTGCTCTAGCTGCGCCCGTAAAACCGACTCACCAGGTAGGCCGCCCCGGTGAATGCTGCCCCGAGCACGCACACGCCAAGCCAGCCAAAGTGCATCCAGACAAAGCCACCGGCCACCGAGCCCAGTGAGCCACCCGTGAAATAGCCGGTCATGTACACGGTGTTGAGGCGGCTGCGGGCCTCGGGCACCAGCGAAAATATGCGGGTCTGGTTGGAAATGTGGGCCGCCTGCACGCCCACATCCAGCAGAATGACGCCGACTACCAGCCCGGCCAGGTAGAAGCCTCCCAGGCCCAGCACCACGTAGGCGCCCAGGGCCAGCAGCGTGCCCACGCCAATGGCAAAGTCGGGACCGCGCTTGTCGGCCGTTTTGCCGGCCAGCGGCGCAGCTAAAGCGCCCACGGCCCCAATCAGCCCAAAAAAGCCGGCTACGTCGCTGCCGTAACGGTAGGTCGGGCTTTCCAGGAAGAATGTGAGCGTAGTCCAGAACACACTGAAAGCAGCAAACAGCAGCCCGCCCACCAGGGCCGAGCGGCGTAGCGCTGGCAGCGTGGAGGTAAACGTCAGGAGCGACTTCATGAGCGAACGGTAGGAGCCGGTGAACTGTGGTTGGTCGCGGGGCAGCTGCCAGGCCAGCAAGGCCAGCAGCGCCACCATAACAACGGCTGCGATTTCGAACATGGCCCGCCAGCCCAGGTGCGCCCCCACGTACCCGCTGAGCGTGCGCGAGGCCAGAATTCCAATCAGCAAGCCGCTCATGATGCGGCCCACAATGCGGCCGCGGTCGGCTTCGGGGGCCAGGTGGGCAGCCATGGGCAGCAGCAGCTGCGGCACTGCCGAGCACAGCCCGATTAGCACACTGGCCCCGGCCAGCACCGCAAACGTAGGCGCCCAGGCGGCCAGCGCCAGGCAGGCGGCGGCACCAAGCATCAGGAGCAGCATCAGGCGCTTGCGCTCCAGCATATCGCCGAGCGGCACTACGAAGAGCATGCTCAGCGTGTAGCCCACTTGCGTGGCGGTGGCCACCAGGCTGGCCCGGCTGTCGGTGATGTGAAAGTGGCGGCCAATAGCGGCCAGCAGGGGCTGGTTGTAGTAGATGTTGGCCACCACCAGCCCACAGGTGAGGGCCATAAGCCAGACCAGCGAATTAGTCAGGCGGTGGGTGGGGAGGGGAGGAGCCCCCGCCGATACGGCGGGGGCAGAGAGCAGCTCAGACATTTAATAGCGCGAACGAATCGGGATAGGGCAGCAGCGAAATAGCGTAGGATAACCGCTTTCCGGGGCCGATGGTTGCAGCGCTACCGACGTAACCTGGCCGGCACGCCTGCGTTTGCCTGGCTATGAGCCGAGGATTTACCAAGGAGGATGACGCGCAGACGCCTCCCATCATTCCGCCCCGGGCAGCCCTGCCGCCGGGCACACCCAACTACGTCACGCCCGCCGGGCTCGAGCAGCTGCGGGCCGAACTGGTTACCCTGGAAGCTGAACGCACCCAGGCCGAAGCCGACCGCAGCAACGACACCGACCGCACCCACCGCCTTTCGCTCTACAACGGCCGTATCGCGCTGCTGCTCGAGCGCCTCGGCAGCGCCAAAGTAGTGGACCCCGCCGGCCAGCCAGCCAAAGAAATACGCTTCGGCGCCACCGTCAGCCTGCGCACCGTGAGTGGCGGGAAAATCGGCTTTGAGCGGAAATTCATTATTGTTGGCGTCGATGAAGCCGATGTGGCGCTGGGCAAAGTGGCCTTCGTGGCGCCCATTGCCCGGGCCGTTCAGGGCGCGAAACTGAAGCAGCAAGTGCCGCTGAAGCTGGAGCCGCAGGAAGAAGTGGTGGAGGTCGTAGCCATTAGCTATACGGCCGTATAATTTTTCGCTCGGCGTTTAGTGCTTGGCATACGGAAACGCGCTTTGCATATTCCGGACCAGGGCTTTTGCCAGTGTGGGAGCACTGGTGCTGGGCTTGCCGTGCAGCTCGTGGTCGAAGCGCCACACGATTTTTCCAGTTTGGGTGTCGTAAATATCGAGGGACGTGCGTACGCCGTTATCGGCCATGGGGTTGGCGCCGTTGTTGCTGAGCAAATACACGGCGATGCTAACCCCGCCGGGCAGCATCTGGCGCATGTCGGTTTGTCCCATTAGCACGGCGTCCACACCCAGAGCGGCGCGTAGCTGGGCCATCGAGTAGCTGGGCAGACTTTCGTAGGAAATGCCCGCCTGGGCCAGTCGCTGGTTGGTGTCGGCTGGGTTTTGAAAGGTGACCGTAGTGGGATGGGCCACCTGCTGCTGCATCAGGGCGGCCTGCAACTCGGTCTGAAGCTGGTAGCCCAACTGTTGGCGCTCGCCCGTCCGCTGACGGTTCGGCCCGCTGGTCAGCGACAGGGGGCGGCGGACGCTGTCGGTCCACTGCACACCGCGCACTACTACGTCCTGCAGTCGCTCCAACCCAACGGTAAAGGGCAAAATGGCTACCGTGCGATGCGTAGCCAGCGCGGCCGGCACCAGCGCTTGGCCCTGATAGGTACGCCGGGCGCACCCTGGCAAAAAGCTGCTCATGGCCAGCAACACACCAATGAGTATAAAACGCATAGTTAAGCTTGTTTTCAGGGCGGGAAGGAAAGTGACCCGGCCAGCAGATGTGGCAAAGCACTTGGTCAATTTGTTGCCTGGTCCTTTCCCTGAAACCAGGGCTTTAACTGGCTTTAGGGAAAGGAAGGCGAATGCAAATGTCAGAATAGATGCTTAGCGAATGCTGATTTTTTGCACGAGGCGGCCCGCTGGCGTTTGTACATGCACCGTGTAGAGGCCCGGCTGCTGGCTGCTGAGGTCGAGCCGCAGCTGGCTGCGGGCGCTTCCTTGCCAGGCCTGGTGCGCTACTTCGCGGCCCAACCCATCGATTACGCTTACATGGGCGGCAGCCAGGGTAGTGGGCAGCTCCACCGTGAAGCGGCCGTCGTTGCTGGGGTTGGGGTAGGCCAGCAGCGGCGCGGCCAGGCGGGTGTTGGCGCGGGTGGCCAGGGCAATGGACTGGTAGTTGCCGAAATTCTGGCGCTCAACCGGCTGGAGGCCCGTGCCACCGAAGTCGAAGCTCACTATTTTGAACCGGATGCTGTTGTCGGTATTGTAAGTGTACTGGTTCTCTAGTGCTAGAATAACGTCCCAACCGCTCCCGTTCCAGCTGTCAAACTCGGCCAGCGTGGGGTTGCCTGCCGAATCGAAGGTGGCGAGCTGGCGCTGCTCGTTTTCCCAGCTGCCGCTTAGTTGGTGCTGGGTCAGAAGTTCCCAGCGCGTAGGAGTGTAGGTGCCCTGCTGCCGGGCTACCGTTTCCCACTGACCAGTGGCGGTGGGTACCTGCAAATCCACGCTGGCTACCAGCATTTCGGCGAAGTTGTACCACACCACTTTTTCCCAACGCTCGTCGTCCTGCCACTTGCCCTGGCCGTCGGGCACCTGGGTCAGGCGGGAAGTCCACTCGCCGGTGGCGGCTACGGTGTACTGGTAGCGCACCGAGTCGGCGTAGGCCTGGGTGGTGGGGCGGTATACCTGCACCGTTTGCGCGGTGAGGTGGTTGGCAGCATCGTAGGTGTTGAGGTAGCGCGTGCCAGCAGCCGTTATCCAGTTGCCGGCCTGGTCGGCCTCCTGGTGCTCCTGCAGGGTAATTTGCTGCTGTGCATCGTAGGCCGATACGTCGCGGCTGTCGTCGGTCCAGCTCCCGCTGTCGTAGTACTGGGTGCTAACGCTGAGGGGATTCTGAGCGGCGTTGTAGGCAGTGAAGGTGCGGTAGTATGGCGTGCTGCTGGCCGAGTCAGCCGCAACTTCCTGCGTTACCAGTGCCTGGGCATTGTAGGTGTAGCCCAGGCTGATGGGGTCTTCCCATTGCTTGGTTGCCGGGCTGTAGCCGTAGGCGGTTATCTGGCCGGGCCGCAGTACGGTGGTGCTGGCCGCCCGGGCCGCCAGGGCCATGCCGTGCTTGGGTAGGCTGGCGGCTCGCAGCGCTTGCACAGTGGCAGGCTGCCGCAACAGCTGCGCCGACGCGCTAGTGTAGGAAAGGGCCAGGGCCAGGATGGAGTAAAAAGCCGGTTTCATTGCCGAGAGTGTTAGGGTTAGAGAACAAGACAAAGGTCTTGTGGCGTAAAACCCCCTGCAATCCTCAGAAACGAGGAATTATGCCTACTGGAAAACCAGTAGGAAAGGCTCGATTGCCCGGTATTCACCTCCGCTTACGGCACTGCAACCCGCTGTTCTTTGCGCTGGCACGTAGCTTTGCCCTGCCCGACCGGCCATTCCGGCGGGCTTTCACAAGCTGATGATTGTTTACAAATCGAGTGACTGGTGGGAGGCCTTGCGCCACCTGCGTTCTTCGGGTATTATTCGCCTGCTGCTGCAGCGCGTGCTGTGGGTGGGCCTCTACGCCACTGTAGTCACCGCGTTAGTGACGAATTTCGACCGGTTGAACATAGCCGTCGACAAAGAGTTTTTCTCCTTTCTGGGCATCCTGCTTAGCCTGCTGCTGGCCTTTCGGACCAACACGGCCTACGACCGGTTTTACGAGGGCCGCCGCCTCTGGGGCCAGCTCGTGAACAGCTGCCGTAACCTGGCGGGCTTGCTGCATGCCCGCCTGCCCGCCACCGATGCCACGCACCGCATCTACCTGGCCGGGCTGCTGTCCAATTTCCCCATTGCCCTCGATGGGCACCTGCGCAAAGGCGTCCGGTTCGATAAGCTGGCGGAAGTTGAGCCCGGCTTCATTGCGCAGCTGCAGCAGGTAGGCCACGTGCCTTCGCGCCTAGCCGCCCAGCTTCAGGAGTTCTACGAGCGGCTGCTGCGCGAGGAGCTGATTCTGCCCACGCACCTCATCACCATTCAGCGCCACCACGAAGCCCTGCTCGACGTGGCCGGTGCCTGCGAACGCATCAAAGCCACGCCCATTCCTTTTTCCTACAGCTATTTCATCAAGGGCTTCATCTCGGTGTTTGTGCTCACCATGCCCTTCAACCTGCTCGATACTTACCAGTGGCTCACCGTTCCCATCACCATGTTCGGGGCCTACGCGCTGCTGGGTGTGGAGATGATTGGCGACGAAATCGAAGACCCTTTCGGCAAAGACAGCAACGACCTTCCGCTCACCCAAATGTCGAACCGCATTCGCGCCAACGTGCACGAAATCCTGGGCGTCGACCTGCACGAGGACATTCGCGCCCTGGCCGATGCGCCGTACAGCGTGGTGTTCTGAGAAATTAAAAATCGAGAATTAACAATTAAAAATGGCCGCCGAATATGCTACGAGCGGCCATTTTTAATTGTTAATTCTCGATTTTTAATTCCCTGCTACGCCACCAACTGCTTCTTATACGTCCCCGGCGTCATGCCTTCGTACTTCTTAAACAGGGCCTGGAAATACGAGAGGTTGTTGAACCCCGCCCGCAAACACACCTCGGCCACGCTGGCCAGCGGGTGGCGCAGCAGCCGTTTGGCCTCGCCCAGCCGCTCACGAATGATAAACTCGACCGGCGTAATCCCAAACTCGCGTTTGAACACCCGAAAGAACGTGGCCTTGCTCATGCAAGCCAGCGCACTGAGCTTGTCGATGGTCAGGTTTTCGGCCAGGTGGTCTTTGATGTAGCCCACCACGGCGGCAAAGCGGTGCGTGGTGAGGTGCCGGGCGTAATCGTGAAAAATGAGCTGGCGGGCCTGGGTCTGCATCAGGCGCACCAGCAATTCCTGCAGCGTGAAGCTGGCCAGTACGTCCTTGTTAACGTCCGAAGTGCGCGACACGGCCACCAGGCGGCCCAGCGTGTCGGTCAGCTCGGGGGTGTTGGTGAGGTGGGCATACTCAGGGCCTTCGATGGTCCAGGGCTGGTGCGGCTCGGCTTTGGGGTACCGCTCATTCAGCATATCCACGGTGTGGCGAATGGTGTCGGGCGCGATGGCCACGGCCAGGCACTGCGTGGGCTGGCACAGACAGGCATCGGGGAAGTCGATTTCCATCAGTTCGTCTTTGTCCACGACCACCGACTCGCCGGGCAGGTAGTCGAAGGCTTCGCGGCCGGGCAGGTGCATTACCTTCTTGCCGCGCAGCATCGTCGTCAGGGCCAAACCTTCGAGGCGTAGGGGCACGCGGTGAGCAGCGTGATGCGTTTCGAACACGTTGAGCTCGAACCCTTCCAATTGGTAAACCGTCCGGTTCTCGACCAAGGAATGCAGGCGCTCGAGCGTGAGCGGGGCAACAGCGGCGGGCAGGTGAACGCGGGACTGCATAGCAGCGGAATAGTTTGGTAAGGGAGTACTCACTAATAACAGGTGGAGTGCGCAGCAAGTTGCGATAATTCTCGCACTCTTTGCGACTATACCACAACCGGCCGGCCTCTGGAAAAGGGACCTTTACACTTTCCCGATTTCACCTAATTCCATCTCCAAAGCCATGGCCGAAACCCTAGAAGAAACCACCACCGTGGTGGCCCGCCCCCAGTTCAAATCGCACTACGACAACTTCATCGGTGGCAAATGGGTGGCTCCGGTAAAGGGCCAGTACTTCGAAAATCCTTCGCCCATCGACGGCAAGGCCTTTTGCAAAGTGGCCCGCAGCACCAAGGAGGACATTGAACTGGCTCTTGACGCCGCCCACGAAGCCTTCAAAACCTGGGGCAAAACCTCCGCTACCGAGCGCAGCAACGTGCTGAATAAAATTGCCAACCGCATCGAGGAAAACCTCGCCCACCTCGCCGCCGTGGAATGCGTCGAGAACGGCAAGGCCATCCGCGAAACCACCTACGCCGACATGCCGCTGGTTATCGACCACTTCCGGTACTTCGCCAGCGTGATTCGGGCCGAAGAAGGCAGCGCCACCGAGCTGAACAGCACTACGCTGTCGCTCAATATTCAGGAGCCGCTGGGCGTCATCGGCCAGATTATTCCCTGGAACTTCCCGCTGCTGATGGCCACCTGGAAGCTGGCTCCCGCTATCGCGGCCGGTTGCACCGTGGTGATGAAGCCCGCCGAGCAAACCCCCGCCAGCATCATGGTACTGATGGAGCTGATTCAGGACCTGGTGCCTCCGGGCGTTATCAACATTGTCAACGGGTTCGGTCTCGAAGCCGGTAAGCCACTGGCCTCGTCGCCGCGCATCAACAAGGCTTCTTTCACGGGCGAGACGACCACCGGCCGCCTCATCATGCAGTACGCTTCGGAAAACCTAATTCCGGTGACGATGGAGTTGGGCGGTAAGTCGCCCAATGTCTTCTTCAAATCGGTGATGGACGCCGACGACGACTTCCTCGACAAGGCCCTCGAAGGCGCCGTGATGTTTGCCCTGAACCAGGGCGAAATATGCACCTGCCCTTCGCGGATGCTAGTGCACGAAGACATCTACGACGAGTTTATCGCCCGCGTGATTGAGCGCGTGAAGGCCATCAAGCTCGGCAACCCGCTCGACATGACGACGATGATGGGTGCGCAGGCCTCGAACGACCAGTTCGAAAAAATTCTGAGCTACCTCGAAATCGGCAAGGCCGAGGGGGCCGAAGTGCTGGTGGGCGGCGAAGCCTACGCGCAGACCGACGGCGCCCTGGGCGAGGGTTACTATATCCAGCCCACCATCTTCCGGGGCCACAACAAAATGCGCATCTTCCAGGAGGAAATATTTGGCCCGGTGCTATCCGTTACCACCTTCAAAACGGTGGAAGAAGCCATCGAAATTGCCAACGACACGCTCTACGGCCTCGGTGCCGGCGTGTGGACCCGCGATGCGCACGAACTGTATGAGGTGCCCCGCGCCATTCAGGCCGGCCGCGTGTGGGTGAACTGCTACCACGACTACCCCGCCGGCGCGCCTTTCGGTGGCTACAAAGCCTCCGGTTTCGGCCGCGAAAACCACAAAATGATGCTGAGCCACTACCGCCAGAACAAGAACATGCTCATCAGCTACAGCCAGCAGAAACTAGGTTTCTTCTAGGCTCAGGGTAAAGCCTGTCATCTTGAGCGCAGCGAAGGACCTTATTACGCCGAAACGACTTGCGTCAGAATTCGTTCTGGCCGCAGTGCTGGCGTGATAAGGTCCTTCGCTACGCTCAGGATGACAGTTTCTGTTTTCACAAACTCTACACCCACACCCCAATGCCCACTCCCCGCGTCCTCGTCACCCAAGCCGCCGAAGCCACCATCGACCTGCTCCGCGACGAGCACGGCCCGCTCATGTTCCATCAGAGCGGCGGGTGCTGCGACGGCTCCTCGCCCATGTGCTTTGCCAAGGGCGAATTCCGAGTGGGCGGCAACGACACGTGGCTGGGCCGCATCTACGGCTGCGACTTTTTTATGAGTGCCAGCCAATTCGAATACTGGAAACACACCCAGCTTACCGTGGACGTAGTGAAGGGCCGCGGCGCCAGCTTCTCGCTGGAAATCCCACTCGGCGTACGGTTTTTGATTCGCTCGCGGCTGTTCACCGAGGACGAGGAAAAGGATATGGCGCCGGTGTACGCTGGCGACGAATACCCGGAAATGGCGGTGTAGGGTACGACCCCGTACCCTACTCTTCCTGGTAGTAAAAAAGCCTCTATCAATACTGACAGAGGCTTTTTTTAATGTGATACAAACCTTACTTCACGTTCGTTTTTGTCACCAGCTGCACCGTTTTGGGGTCGACGGTGATTTCCTTGAGGCGCTGGGCCACGGCGGGCGGCATGCTTTCCTGGTAGCGGCCGTGCAGCTGGCTGGCCAGGAACTTCTCGGAGGCCGCAAACATGGCCATGTTGTTCACGGGGCGGGCAAAGCCATGGCCTTCGTCGGGGGCCAGCAGGTATTGCACGGGGTAGTTGCGGTCGCGCAGGGCCGCTACAATCTGGTCGGCTTCGGCCTTGTTCACCCGTGGGTCGTTGGCACCCTGCACCACCATGAGCGGGGTTTTGATTTTGTTGGCTGAACCCAGCGGCGACATCCGGTCGAGGGCGGCCCGGCCTTCGGCGGTGCCGGGGTCGGCCATGCGGGCGTACATCTGCTTACGGCCGGCCTCCCAGTAGGGCGGAATGGCGTTGAGCAGCGTGGTCAGGTTCGACGGCGCCACAATGGCCACCGCGGCGTTATACAAGTCGGGGGTGAAGGCCACGCCAGCCAACGTAGCGTACCCGCCGTACGAGCCGCCCATGATGCCCACCCGCTTGGGGTCGGCAATGCCTTGGGCCACGAGGTACTTCACGCCCCAGGTCAGGTCGTCCTGCATTTTGCGGCCCCATTCGCCGTTGCCGGCGTTCAGAAACTGCTTGCCGTAGCCGGTGCTGGCCCGGAAGTTGGGTGACAGCACGGCGTAGCCCCGGTTGGCCAGAAACTGGGCCATGGCGTTGAACCCGTAGGAGTCGCGCGCCCACGGCCCGCCGTGCGGCAGAATAATGACGGGCAGGTTTTTGGCCGCCAAGCCTTTGGGTAACGTTAGGTAGGCCGGGATTTCCAGGCCGTCCGACGACTTGTAGCGCACCACTTTCATGTCGGCCAAGTCGGCGGCTTTCAGCTTGGGGCGGGTCTCGTATTGCTTGGTGAGCTGCTTGGTCTGGCGGTCGAACAGGTAGGCAACCGTGGGCTGAGTAGCCGAGTTGGCCGCGAGCAGCCACAGCCGCTCGTCGGTGGTGTGCGAGCCCGGGTAGATGTCCAGCCCTGGCAGCTGCCGGCTCACGGTAGCAAAATCCTGCTCAAAGGCCTTGTCTTTCCACACGCGGCGCATACGGTCGTCCTCGAAGCTCACAAACACCGGCTCGTGGGTCTTCTCCGAAATTGTGATGCCGCCCACGTCCACGCGCTTCAGCGGGTCGGCCTGGTAGGGTTGCTCCTGCCCAGTGGCGGGGTCAAGCAGCACGATTTCGGCCAGGTTGCGCGCGCCTTTGTTGGTGGCCAGGTACACGTGCTGGTTGTCTTTGGCGAAGCCTTCCACGGCGCTCTGCTCGTCAATCGTCGTTTTGTAGAAAGGCGTCATCTTTTCGCCCTCCACACGCAGCCACTCGGTGCTGCCGTCGGGGTTTGAGCGGGCCGCCAAGCGCAGCTGGTCTTTCCAGTCAAAAGTCCAGTCGCCGATGCGGTCGGTATTCTGGCGCACTAGGGTTTTTTCGCCGGTAGTGAGGTTCAGCTTATATAGGTCGTGCCAGGCCTTGTCGCGGTCATTCAGGCCGATATAAAGCGTGTTGGGGTCGGTAAGTGGCGCGTTGAGTATCTGAACCCGCACACCTTTCAGGCCGGTAAGGTCGCGGGCGGCGGGCACGGGCTGGCCAGCGGCTGGGGCTTCGGCCGGGTTCACGGCGTAGATGTTGAAGTTCTCGTCGCCGGCCTTGTCCTGGCTGTAGAGCAGGTACTTGCCGTCGCGGCTCCAGAAGTAGCTGCGCACCGGGCGGGCCTGGTCGTTGGTCATCGGCCGGGCTTTGTCGAAGGGCTCACTCAGGCCCTTCACCCAGATGTTGCGGGTGCCATTAAAGGGCCGGATAAAGGACAGAAACTTGCCGTCGGGCGAGAGCTGCGCACCCGAAATATCGGGGTCGCCAAACAGTAGTTCGCGGTCGATAATCGGTGGCTGCCCGCTTGGCTTAGCCGTTTGCGCAAAGCCAGTTTGAGGAGCAGCCAGGGCCAGCATCAGGCCCAGTCGAAGCAAAGTGTTTTTCATAACTAAAAGCAGAAAAAGATGAAGTGTTGCCCAAAGTAACAAAAAAAGCCCCGACCGCGCGAGCGACCGGGGCAAAGCAACAATTGGCTTCTAAATAACTGAGCCTATGCCTCCTGGAAGTGGTACAGGAACGTTACGACGCCCGTGTAAGCAGGCTTTTTCACGCCTTCAATCTCCAGCGTTACTTCGATGCGGGTTTTGGCAATGCCACGCAAGTTGGCCACCGAAAGCATCCTGGCACGCAGACGCACGGCACTGTTCACCGTCACGGCCTGGTTGAAGCGCAGGCTTTCAATTTCGTAGTTCACCTGCATCTTCAGGTTCTCGATGGTGACAATTTGCTGCCAGAGGTAAGGCAGCAGCGACACTGTGAGGTAGCCGTGGGCAATGGTGGCCTTAAATGGCGACTCGGTTTCGGCCCGCGCGGCATCGGTATGAATCCACTGAAAATCGAGCGTAGCCGCGGCAAACTGGTCGATTTGCGCTTGCGTGATGGTGTGGTAGCTCGACACGCCCATTTCCTGGCCAATGTGGCTTTCGAGGTCGGCGAGGCTGCGAATGGTAAGAATGGGCATAAAAAAGTGGCGTACGGTTGCGGATAAAGGCCCGCAAACATACGCCACTCCAGTTGTAGGGTGCGGGGGCAAGCCCTCCGGGTACGACCCCGCACCCTACCTCGAAAAGCGCTAGCTGCTACGGCCGCCAAATACGCGGCGTAGCAGCTCGGTAGTGCGAGCCACCGGGTTTTCGCGGATGTTGGCTTCTTCCTGGGCAATGAGGGTGAACAGGCCGTCGACGGCTTTGCCGGTGGCGTACTGGTTCAAATCGGGCTGTACTTTCTGCACCAGGGGCAACTGGTTGTACGTGCCAGCCAACTGGGTGTAATAGCGCGTGGCGCCCACTTGGTCGAGGCTTTTCTGCATGATGGGCGAGAAGGCCGAAATGAGCTGGGTCGAAGTTGTGCGCTTCAGAAACTGCGTGGCGGCGTCTTTCTGACCGGTCAGGATATTCCACACATCCGAAAACGTGAGACTTTTGATGGCCGAGATGAAGATGGGCTTGGCACTGCGGGCGGCGTCTTCGGCACCGCGGTTCAGGCTGAGCTCGAACTTATCGACCTGGCTGCCCAGGCCAATACTGCGCAACGTGGTAGCCACGCGCTGGGCATCGGGCGGAAAAGGAATGCGGATGAGGCGGTTCAGGTAGAAGCCATCGGTTTGCGAGGCTTGGTCGGCGCCCTTGCCAATGCCCTGCAGCAAAGCTTCCTTAAGGCCGCTGGCGGCTTCGGAGTTGCTGAGGTTGCCCACGCGGGTGCCGCTGCCAGTGGTAGTGGTGCTGCCCGAAGT
Organism: Hymenobacter glaciei; assembly: GCF_039539585.1. NCBI lineage: Bacteria > Pseudomonadati > Bacteroidota > Cytophagia > Cytophagales > Hymenobacteraceae > Hymenobacter > Hymenobacter glaciei. The sequence continues at coordinate 37,073 of NZ_BAABDK010000008.1, forward strand.
AGCGCCCGGCAGCTTGATGCCACCGGGAAGCTTAATGCCGCTCAGGTCGGGGAAACGGAACTGGGCCGAGGCCGAAAGCGAGGTGACAAGTAGCAGGGCGGCGAAAACGAGCTTTTTCATGGCGCGGAAGAATCAAGGATTGTACTTGTGTCGAAGGTGAACTGCGAAAATCAGCCGGCGGATGTAGAGACGCGACCCATCGCGTCTCGGCGTTGAACGATGCTGGCACGGCGCAGTCCCGAAGACGCGATGGGTCGCGTCTCTACATCGTTCTCGCAAATCACTTCGCGTAAAATTCTCCTCTTACAAGTGCCGTGCCGGACTGGTGCTACATTACAGCCGGCCCAAACGGCCACCGTCCACGCGCACTTCGGCCCCTTGCACAAAGGCGGCGTCATCGGAAGCCAGGTAGGCGATGATGGCGGCTACATCCTCCGGCTTGCCCACGTCGTTTTTATCAATGACTTCGACGCCGGATTTCACGTTCGGGTTTTCCCAAAGCATGGGCGTGTCGATAGCACCGGGGAGAACAACGTTGGTGCGGATGCCCTTGGGCTTGCCTTCGAGCACCGACGAACGGGTAAGCGACAGCATAGCCGCCTTGGCCGCCGCATAAGGCGCTACCAAAGGGCTGGTTTCCACGGCGTGGATGCTGGCCACGTTCACGATGTTGCCACCGGGCTTCATGTGCAAAAATGCCTGCTTGGTGAAGTAGAAGGCGCCCAGCAAATCCACGTTCAGAATGCGCAGCCAGTCTTCGCCAGTCAACTCTTCGAGGGCTTTGAACTGCATGAGGCCAGCGTTATTCACAACCACATCGAGGCGGCCAAACTGGGCCAGGGCGGCCGCAACGGTAGCTTCCACCTGCGCTTCGACCGCCACGTTACAGAGGCTGGCTAGCACATCGGGCGCACCGGCGGCTTTCACTTGGGGCACCGCTGCGTCGAGGTTGGCCTGGCTGTAATCGGCGAGTACCACGCGGGCCCCTTCAGTAGCAAAGCGTTTGGAAACGGCCAGGCCAATGCCGCTGGCCGCGCCGGTAATGAGAACGACTTTGCCTTTGAAGCGAAGAGGCATAATGAAGGAGAAAGGAGAATGTGAAGGGAAATAAATGGCCAGCCGCTCAGGATGACGTTCTGTATTATGCTTGCTGCTTAAGCTGCATCGACCGTTGTAGAATTGGCCTGAGCCGTCGAGGTATCGGCGCTGGCGGCTTTCACGTCGGCTTTCTGCTCGCGGGCCCACGCTTCATTGCTTTCCTGGGGCATCACGATGGGCACTTGCAGGCACACGCTTTGGGCGGGCAGCACCTGGCTCCAGTCAGCGATGAGGTGCTTATAGGCCGTGCCCACGGGCCGGATGTTGCGGTCCAAATCGTACAAACCCACGGGGTTCATGCGGCCGTTGTTTTCGCGCAGAGCACTGTCCCAGTCCACCTGGTCGGTAAGCGAATACCAGGTGAAGCCCACCATGGGTACGCCGTCGTTGCGCACGCGCAGCACGTTGGCCCATTCCTTCCAGAGCCAGTTCACGGCCTCGTCGCCGTTGGGGCCCTGCCAGATGTTGGTTTCGGTGTGCATTACGGGCAGGCGGTAGCGGTCGTGGTACTGCGTGGTGATGACATGATAGCCAAATACTTCGCCCGAAGCCGTCGTGCTGCCGTCGGCGCGCACACGGTGCTCGTTGGTGTAGTAGTAGTCGTTGCCCATGATGCAGTGCCGCTTCATCTTGGTTTTCAGGAAGAAGTGGTACTCCTCACGGGTCATGCCGTTGTCCATCAGGAATTCGTACATGCTCGAATTCACGCGGCGGCCGTAGTTCAAATCGAGGGAGAGGAACCGCTCGGCGTTCATGGTTTCGGCCGGGCCGATGGCGGCCGGGTTCTCGGCGTGAAAATATTCCGACGATTCGCTCTGGATGAAAATGGCGTCGGGCCGCACTTCCAGAATGGCTTCCATGGCCAGCACGTTGGCCTTCACAATGTATTTGAGCGCATTGACGAAGGAGCGGTCGTCACTTAGCTGCTCGTTCCACCAGCCATAGCGGGCCGAAAACACGGCGCAGATGTACATCTCGTTCACGGGCGTGTAGAGCTGCACCCACGGAAACCGCTGGGCAAACGCCTTGGCGTACTGCGCAAACAGCGCCGGGAAATCGGGGTTCTGGAAGTTGCCAATCCAGTCGGGCACGCCGAAGTGGCACAGGTCGACAATGGGCGCGATGTTGCGCCGCAGCAAGTCCTGAAACGTGACGTCGGCAAAGCTCCAGTCGTACTTGCCCGGCCCCAGAAACGTGGTGTGAATGGGTGGCCCGTAGCGCAGAAACTTGATGCCCATCTCATCGACGAGGTCAAAGTCTTTCTGCCACAGCTTGTAGTGGTTGCATTTTTCCAGCTCATCCACCCGGTGTTTGCCGTTCTGGATGGTGGGGTTGCTGTTTTCGATACCGGTGGCGAAAAGGAACTGAGGACCCATGCAGGCGCGGAGAAATGAAGTGGAACGGCATAACCCCAACCGTGGCGGGGCCTCCGTGCAATACTCCTTTCGGCGGCTGGGCGTTGCCGCGGCCTACAATTCCTGCACCTGTAGCTGGATATCGACGTTGCGGCCGTGGTCGTCGGCGCAGGAAATTTTGACGGCTCCGCTGGGTGGGCGAAAAAACACGCGCTCAGTCGCCAGTGCGGCGCGCAGAAACCGGTCGTTCACGTACCAATACACTTGGCGTACCTCGCTGCCAGCCGCGCAGCTTAGCAGCATCTGTTGCTTGTCGTGGCGGTCGAGTACATACTCGGCGTGGTCGAGGGGCGAGGTGATGGCCAGAGCGGCTCCCGCGCCACCATCGGTATTACGCACGAGGCGGCAGGCGGGGTTATGAGGTGGAAGACGCGAACTGGGCAGCCCCTGTGACTCCCGAAAAGCCAGCACTTCGGGCAGCGGGTTAAGAAATAGCTGCCGCTTAAAACCCACCGCCGGCACGCAGGCGCGACAGTAGCAAATGGTGCCATCAGCCGATACCAGCGCTTCTTTCTGGTGCTCGCAGCGCCGGGCGGTAGAGGTGCCAGGCAGGTAATAATCGATGAGCTGGTTGGGGCAATGCTCGCCGGGTACGAGGCCGGTTTCGGCGCACACCAGGCGGAAGTCGAGCGTGGCGGGCGGCACCGCCCAGTTGTTGGGCGAGTTGTAGGCGAGGGTATTGAACAGGTCGAAGAGCAGGGGCGAGGCCACGTCGGCTCCGGTGAGGGCCGGGCTGCCCTGCCCGCTGAAATTGCCCACCCACACACCGATGGTGTAGTCCTGGTTGTAGCCGATGCTCCAGGCGTCGCGGCGGCCGTAGCTGGTGCCGGTTTTCCAGGCAATTTTGGGCAGGTGGCGGCTGTTCTGGTACCCCATTGGCAGGTCGGGCCGGGTGCGTTGGGCGAGAATGTCAGTGATGAGGAAGGCGGCAGCAGGCGAGAAGAGTGAGGGATTCGATGAGGGCGTTTTCGGCTGGGCTTTTAACGCTTCTACCTTTATTAGTTGGCCCTTTCTTTCGGCTCTAAATTCTTCATGAAGCACCAGCGGTGAATACTCTCCACCATCCGCCAGCGCCGCGTACAATCCAGTCAGTTCCTCAAGTGTGGCCCCGCAGCCGCCCAGAATCGTGCTCAGGCCCAGCCTTGGGGCTGCTTTCGCCACGCTTTTAAAGCCGGCCAGCCGCAGCTTGTCGGTGAACACGGGTACGCCCACATCGGCCAGCACGCGCACGGCCGGGATGTTGAGTGAATAGGTGAGGGCTCGTTCCACAGTTACTTCGCCGTCACAGCTTTTATCGAAGTTCTCGGGCCGGAAACCGCTGAAATTGGTGGGCACGTCGGGCAGCTTCAGCTTTGGCGTTACAATGCCGCGGTCCACGGCTAGCGCGTACAGAAAAGGCTTGAGGGTGCTGCCCGGGGAGCGAATGGCCCGTACGCCGTCAACCTGTCCGCTGCTGGCCGCGTCCTGGAAATCGGCAGAGCCCACGTAGGCTTCCACGGCACGGGTGCGGTTGTTGACAACCAGCACGGCGGCTTGTGAAATGCCCAATTCGTGCAGGCGGCGCACATAGTTGCGCGTCAGGTCCTCGGCTTTGGCCTGGGGGCTGCGCCGCAGCGTTGAGTGGATGATGGCCTGGCTGGGAAACTGCGACACCAGCCGCCGCGCCAAGTGCGGGGCCAGCGTAGGGGCGGCGTGGCGCTGCACATCCAGCGGCTCGTTTAGGGCATCGGCAATATCTTGGTCCGGGAACAAATGCTGCCGCTGAAACTGCCGCAGCCAGCGGTTGCGCTCGGCCAGAATTCGGTCGTTGTTTTTGCCCAGCACCAGCACGCGCGGCTGGTTGGGAATAATGGCCAGCGTCACGGTCTGGGCCAGCGATAAATAGTCGGGCGGCTGCTGAAAGTAGAGCAGCGCGGCCGACTTCACGCCTTCGATATTGCCGCCGTAGGGCACCAGGTTGAGGTAAAGCTGTAGGATTTCGGCCTTGCTGTAATGGGCCTCCAGTTGCGTGGCGCGCAGCATTTCCAGCAGCTTGTTGCCAAACGTACGCTCCTTGGGCTCCAGCAGCCGGGCCACCTGCATGGTGATGGTGCTGGCCCCGGTGGTACGGCCGTTTCGGAAGATGTTGCGCCCGGCTGCCTGCACGATAGCCACCGGATTCACCCCGAAATGGTAGCGGAAATACCGGTCTTCCTTATTGATAATCGCCTGCTGCAACGCGGGCGTGATTTCCGATAATTCGGTTTTCATTCGCCATTTCTGCGTGGGGTTCAGGTACGCGTGGAGCACGCTGCCATCGGCGGCCAGCACAATGGGGGAGTAACGCGGCGCAGACGGCGGGGGAAAAGCCTGGTCGAGCAGCAGCAGCAGCAGGAGCGCGCTCAGCAACAGCCCACCCATAAATCGTAGTGCAGTCCGCCGGTTCATGGCCAAAGGTAATCCGGCGCGGTACCGGGGGCCAAAGCCCGGCAACCAAGCAGCCACTTGCGCGCCTACAGCACCGAAACAGGGGCGTTTAGCAGCATTGCGTTAATGGCAAGAAAGCGGTCGATTACGGCAGTTTATTGTAATGGTTGCGTCAAAAACAGCCTTTATTTTTATAAAAACATCCTCTTTCTCGTAAAAAAGCGATGAAAACCGAAATCCGATAAGCAAAACGACTCCGTAAATATTCCGGGTCTGGCAGCAGAGCAGCCCGGTGCCGTGGTTCTTCCGCTCCCGAGCGTTTTGGGATTTGCCCACCAGAACCATTGCCAGGACTGCTGCAAGCCTCTTTTTTCACCAATCCACTCCCTATTTTCAAACCGCTACATGAAAAACAAATTCTTAGCCACCTTGCTGGTGGTCGGCCTATCGGCCGGCGTTACTTACGGCCAGGCCGTTGTCGACCCCGAATTGCGCGCGGCCCTGGCGTCCAGCCCTACCGCCCAGGTGGTCGTTACGTTTAACGGCAGCGGCGCGCCGCAGCCCGCGCAGCTGGCTGCGTTGCAGCAAGTGGGCATCACCAAGGGCCTCACGTTTCAGGCCGTACCCGTGGCGGGCGTCATCGCCACCACCGCCCAGGTAGATGCTTTGGCGCAAAACCCGGCCGTGCGCTCGCTGTATGTGAATAAGCAGCTCGATTACTACAACTTCGACGACACCAACCTGACTGGCGTGAAGCGCCTGCGCACCGACCGCGAAACCACTACTCGCAACGGGGGAACTCCGGTTTCGGGCCGCGGCATTGGCGTGCTCATCAACGACAGCGGTGTGGATGGTACCCACGAAGACCTCAAACTGGGCTCACACCTGGTGCAGAACGTATTGGGTACCACCAACCTGAATGCTCAGAACAGCATGCTGCCCTTTACGCCCATCGAAGGCGTGCCGAACACCGACAACAACTCGGGCCACGGCACCCACTGCGCCGGCACCGTGGGTGGCAATGGTGCCCGGTCGGGCGGCAAGTACGAAGGCGTGGCGCCGGGCGCATCGCTGCTGGGCTATGGCTCAGGCGGGGCGCTGTTTGTGCTCGACGCCATCGGGGGCTTCGACTATGCCCTTTCGCACCAGTTTCAGTATAATATCCGCGTCATCAGCAATTCGTTTGGTTCCAGTGGCACCTTCAACCCCAACAGCCCCATTAACGTGGTGACGAAGAAGTGCTACGACCGCGGCATGGTGGTGGTATTCGCCGCCGGCAACTCCGGCCCCGGTGCCGATACCCACAACCCGTACGCCATAGCTCCCTGGGTTATTTCGGTGGGCGCCGGCGACCGCAACGGGCTGCTGGCTGGTTTCTCGTCGCGCGGCGTGAAAGGCCAGCAGGGCACCTTCGTCGTAGACGGCCAGACTTGGACGTTTAAGAACGAGCCCGTTATTACCGCTCCGGGTGTCGACGTGGTGTCGACCCGCGCCATTGCCCCGGTGGCTGCTTTGGGTACCCCCACCGATGTTGCCGTGCTCACGCCGGGCCAAGTGCCTTTCTACACGCACAGCAGCGGCACCAGCATGGCCACACCCCATGTGGCCGGCGTGGTGGCGCTTATCCTCGAAGCCCGGCCCTCACTGAGCCCGGCCCAGGTGAAAGACCTGCTCATGAACACCGCAACTAATATGCCTGGCCGCGAGTCGTGGGAAGTAGGCGCGGGCTACGTAAATGCCTTCGCAGCCGTGGACCAGGCCTTCCGCTCGCCGGCGTTTGGCAGCACCGTGAACGCCGCCCGCACTTTCAGCAGCAGCGTGAATTCGCTGGCTACCGACATTCCCTTCACCATCAACTTCGACCCGGCCCTGACGGCCAACAACCAGCGCACCTTCGCGGTGGGCGCGGGCACCAACAGCCTGCAGGTGAAGATTTCCTCGCCCGGCCTGCTGGGCGAAACCGGTAACCTCACCAACCTCGTGCTGCTCGACCCCAGCGGCAAGCGCTATAGCTCGGGCACGCCCGTTACGTTCACCCTGAGCACCGACCGCAGCGTGGCCGTGACCTCGCCCGTGGTGGGCACCTGGACGGTGCGCGTAGAAGGCGTGCGCGGCGTGGCCCTGCCCGAAACGGTGAATGGCAAAATCACGCTCCAATCGCCGGCTGGTACCACCAACCTAGCCGACATCGTGGGCCACCCCGCCGAAGCCGCCATCAAACTGGCCGTTACCGAGCGCCTCGTTGATGGCCTGAGCAAGGGCTTCCAGCCCGATGCTAACCTCACCCGCCTGCAGCTGGCCAATTACCTGCTCATGGGCCAGGGCATCCGTCAGTTTTTGCCCACCACCGGTGCCCGCACCTTCGCCGACGTTTCGAGCCTCGCCGACATCCTGCTCACCGAGTCGGTAGCCGCCCGCGGCGCCGCTCAGCGCGACCGGTTCCACCAGTACAACGGCGTGATGCTGCCCGCCGCCGGCGGCACCTTCGCCCCCAACGCCGGCGTGAACCGCGCCGCCCTGGCCTACTCGCTGGTGCAGAGCCTGGGCTTCCAGCCGCAGGCCCTGGCCCGCAATGGCCAGGCCGTAACGGTGAAAGTAAACGGCCAAAACATTCCGCTTGACGACGCCGCCACCATCCCGGCCGGCCTCGAAGGGTACGTGAGCGTGGCCCTCGAACTGAACCTCATCAACGCCTACTTCAGCCTCACGCAGGGGCCCTACGACCTGCAGCCCGTGCTACATGCTACCTTCAAGCCCGCGCAGGCCGTTACCCGCGCCGATTTTGCGGTCATCGTCACCCGCACTTTCGACCAGTACAACGCCCTGACGCAGCCCACCGCGGCCCGAACCGCTACTGCTGCCACCAGCCCCGCAGGCGTTGCGGCCTCGGCCGAAACCGTTGCCTACCCCAATCCCTTCAGCGGCAGCACTACCCTGAGCTACTACCTGAACCAGGAGGGTCCCGTGAGCGTGGAGGTGTACAACGCCCTCGGCCGTAAGGTGCAAACCCTGGTGGTGGGCACGGAAAGCGCCGGCCAGCACCAGGTGAAATTCGACGCCGGCAAGCTGGCCAGCGGCACCTACCTGCTCAAGGTAAAAACCGGCGAGTCGGTATCAACCAAGCGCGTGGTGCTGCAATAGCTCCAATCAACGCTTTAACAGAAAGCGGCCGGCTCGTAAGAGCCGGCCGTTTTTTTGTTATCCAGCAAACCGTCCGGGGTAGAGACGCATATTTGCGTCTCGTCGTTGAACGACCCGAATCGTACCGTTCGCCCGCCGCCGTTCACCGACGAGACGCAAATATGCGTCTCTACTCCGCCGTAATTCATTGTAAAATTGCGCGATGGACGACGATAAATATGGTGACCGTTTTCGCGTAGCTTCAGCCCGGTGGGCCGGATACGATTATAGCCAAAGCGGCGTGTATTTTGTGACCATTTGCACGCTAAACCGCGCCAGGTATTTTGGTGAAATCATCTTGCCAACTGGCATGTGGGAAGAAGCTGAATTGGCTCCCTCCGCGCAAGCTGGAATTGTACAGGAGTGCTGGCTGCAAATTCCAACCCGTTTTCCATTTGTAATGCTTGATGCCTTCGTTGTAATGCCCGACCATGTGCATGGTATTCTGATTTTTAACAAGCCAGATGATAAACGGCCTGCGTTGGACTATCAGAATTCCTTCGGGCCGCAACGTGAGAATCTAGCGGCGATTATTCGTGGATTTAAAGCGGCGGTTAGTTCAATTGTCAAGCAGCAAGGTTTAGAGTTCAGTTGGCAAAGCCGGTATCATGACCGGGTAGTTCGCGGTGACGTGGAGTTGAAAAAGATTCAGCAGTATATCGCCAACAATCCAGCGCGTTGGAAACACGAGCAGTTTGGTGAAGAAGGGCTATTCCGATGATGGGTATTGCACGAGGTAGAGACGCATAGTTGCGTCTCGTCGTTGAACGGCCGACTATGTAACGCCCGCATTGTTTGAACAACACCGTTCAACGACGAGACGCAACTATGCGTCTCTACTGCACCCGCACTACGCCGGCGCCGTTGTAGCTGTGGTATTCGGCGTTATACATCGCATCAGCATTCACCGGGCCCAGCTTGAACGTGCCTTTGCTTACGGCGCGACAGAGGTAGTAGAAAGATTTCGGTGAGCTAGTGGCCGTGGTGAACAGGTTAATGCGGTCGTCGCGCACGTCGAGGTAGTCGGGCGTGGCTGCATCCTTGGCCCAGGCCAGCTCCCGCAATGCGCCAATGCGCGGGTTCTCGATTTCGAGGCCGGCGGGTAGCAGGTCGGTGATGGCCACGTTCTTGATTTCGCCGGCGGCTTCACCCGCTTCGATGGTGATGCGCACCACCACCAAATCGTTCTGGCGGAAGCTGGGAGTTCCCAGCGGCACGCCGTCGCGGTTCAGGAACTGACGGCGCACTTTCAGGTAGGAATCCTCCTCGCGCACCTGGCCACCGGCCGAGATGCCCTCGGTTTCCCAGAAGTAGTAGAGGCTGCCCTTGCCAGCAGTGCGGATGCTGACGTTGCGGTTGGCCACGTTGCGCACGGTGAGGTCTTTGCCATCGAATTTACCGGCTGGTTTACCGTCGATAAACAAGCTGGCGGTGGCGGTGCTGCGGGCATTCTGGCGGGCCATTTTGCCCAGGGCCAGCAGGGCGAAGGCGCTTTCCTGGGTGCTGAGCCAGGGAGATGCCTTCATTTGGCGGCTGAGCTGGCGGGCGATGCTGGGGATTTGCGGGTTGTTGGGGTCGGTGCTCACCAGCGCGTTCAGGACCAGGCCCATGTCGCGGATGGGCGAGTAGAACGAGCCGTCGAGGGCACGCTTAGCGGCCCGCTCGCTGCCGAACCGGGTGGGCAGCATTTCACGGAAAGCGCGCTGGTTGCCGAGCAGGCTTTGGGTGCAGGCCAGCATAAACCGGGCATCTTCGGTGAGTAGGGGGCGGTTGGCGCGGTAGTAGTTCATCGCCACGGGGTCCTGGCGGCCGGCCAGGGCCAGCACGTAGAGCGAGTAGGCGATTTCCCGGCTGGCGATGATGCGCTGGCGGGCCAGGTTGTTCACGTCGAAGTACTGGTAGGGTTCGGTTTCGCGTTTTTTGAGGCGGAAGGCCAGGTATTTCAGGGTCTTGTCGAGGACCGACTTATTCACCGCGAAGCCGGCCTGCTGGGCTTCCTGCAGGAAGTGCGCGGCGTAGGCCGTGGCCCACCAGTTGTCGTAGTCGCCGCCGGGCCAGTAGCTCAGGCTGCCGTTGTAGAGCTGCATGCTCTCAATCTTGCGGATGGCTTCCTGCACGTGGTAGTTCGGATTATACCGCTGGGCTTTCGGTCCGGAGCCGGATTTCTGCTGCAGGGTAGCGGCCAAATCGCCGTAGTACAGCTGCGGGAAAGCGGCCGACACGGTTTGTTCCAGGCAGCCGTAGGGGTATTGCAGCAGGTAGCGCAAATCCTTACTGAACTCCGTGAGCGGCGAACGGCTCACCACCAGCCGGCTGGTCAGCGAGGAGGGGATGAAATCGGTTTTCAGGTTGAGCGGGAGCGTGGCCCCGCCGGCCACTACGCCGCTGCCGGTGCGCTTTTCGAGCGAGGCGGCGGGACGAACAGGCAAGTCGATAATCTCCGTGAATTTCTCACCCATTGCCGTTACAGAGGTAACGAGGCGGCTTTCGCCAATGCCAGCTGGGGCCAGCACCTGGAACATCACGCGGCGCTCGGCGTTGGGCGGCAACGTAATGTTTTGCGAACCAGCACTCAACAATCGAAGCTGCCCGGAAACCGCCACACCAGCTATGCCAGTCGTGTTTTTGTTGGTCGTATTCGTCAGCGTCACCGGCACATCAATCGTGTCGCCGGGGCTCATAAACCGGGGTAGGGCCGTCGAAATTACTACCGGGTCGGCCACCTTCATCGTGGCTTCGGCCGAGCCGAAAGCATCGTCCTTGTAGGCCACGGCCATGATGCGAAGCGCCCCGCTGAATTGCGGCACGCGCACCCGGTAGCGCACTTTACCGTCGCCGTCGGCGGTGAGGACGCCGCTCCATTTCGACACCAGTTTCACGCGACGGTTAGGCACGGGGTTGGTACGGCGGGCCATGTCGGCTGCGTCGCCACCGCTGCTGCTGGTGCCCAACTCGGGCAGCAGGAAGGGGTACACGTCGTAGGCCGACACTTCGAGGGCGCGCTTCTGGTAGAAGTAGGCGTGCGGGTCGGGCGTCTGGTAGTTTTTGAGCTGGAGAATGCCCTCGTCTACCACGGCTAGAGTAAGTTGGGCGCGGGGTGCGGTCGTGATTTCCACGGTTTGCCAGGTTTGGGAGCGGCTGGCGGCCGGCGCGGCAATGACCACGGCAAGGCGCGAATCGGTTTTCTCGACGGTGAGCGGCAGGAAGCCGCGGGCCACGGTGAGGGGCAGGCGGTCCTGGGCGGTGTGGGCGCGTACGGCCGTGGCGGTCACGTACACGTTGGGCACGTGCTCGCCCTTGATGGAGATTTTCACCTCGGCCGCCTTGCCGTCGGTGGTCACGTAGAAATGGTCGAGCACGTTGGCCCGCTCCACCGTTACCAGAATGCGGCCGGCGAAGGGCGATTTCAGCAGCAGGTGGGCCGTTTCGCCGGGCTCGTACTTGGGCTTGTCGGCCTCAATGGTTACCTCGCCCTCGTTGTTCACCTCGAAGGAATTGGCCTGCGTATCGCCGTAGCCATAGGCGTAAAACTGCTGCGTAACGTAGCTGGTAGCACCCGGCCGGCTGATTCTCACCTCGTATTCGCCCGAATAAACCGGCGTGAAGCTGAAGCTGGTTTCGCCCCCCACAGTGCGGCTCTGGCTCAGAACAACCTGGTCGCGCTGCTGCGAATTGTACACGTAGCGGCCACCCTGGCGCTCCAGTACGGTTTCCCAGAGCTTGCGCACCACCTTGATATCGGCCTGGGCCGACGTCGGCTTGCCAGTGGGGGTGAGGGCCAGCAGCTTCACGGTAAGGGCCTGCTTCGTGCTGATGAGGTCGGGCAGGTTGCCGATGCCGAACATGGTGGCCTGCGTCTGCACATCGAAGGTGGCGAGGCGGTTCACGGGGCGGCCGGTTTCGTCGAACACCGTGGCGAACGCCACGCCTTCCAGCGTGCCGAGGTCGCGGTAATCGGGCGCGGTATAGGTAGCAGTGCCATGGCCGGCAGCGTCGGTCATGCCCTCGCGCACGGTTTTCTCGAAGCGCGAGGTAAGGGCGCTTTCGCTGGATTCGCCGTCGTCGTTAGTGCTTTTGCGCCGCTCGCCGCTGTTGATGGTGAAGTTATAGTCGGGGTATTTCGGAGCCGAAAAAGACTTCTGCTTTAGCGAAAACTCGACCTCAAACTTGCGGTCGGCGGCGGGTGGGCCAAACAGGTTTACGGCGGTGATGTTGGCCGTCACGTCCTGGCCCGGTTTCAGCACCTTGGGGGCGGCCGTCACGGTCACCTTCATGCGGTCAGGAATGAATTCCTCCACGCTGATTTGGCGCGAATTCAATAGCACGTCGTTGCCGGTCAGCACCTCCATCGTGTAGAGGCCAGTCATGATGGTGGGCGGCAGAATGAAGCGGCTTTCGAAGCTGCCCGCCGCGCTCAGCTTCTGCTGCAAGCTGCTGTATTCTTTGCCGCTGGGCAGTAGCAGCCGAATCTTCAGGGGCAAGCCAGTAGGTGGGCTTTTCCAGTCTTCGGTTCGGATGACGGTATTGGTGCGCACCGTGTCGCCGGGGCGGTACAGGTTGCGGTCGCCGTACAAAAAGGCCTGGTAATGCGCGGCGTTGGAGGTCATCCCGCCCACTTCAAAGCGGGAGGTTTCAACCTGGCTTTTGGTCAGGTCCAGAAAGGAAAAGTCGGCATCCTTGGTGGCCGTAATCATGCCCAGCGTGAAGCGCTTCATGCTGGCGGCCGAGTCGAATTGCGCCACGCCGGCTTTATCGGTCGTGGTTGTGCCAATTACCTGGTTGTTCGAGCTAACCAAGTTCACCGTCACGCCGCTCAACGGCTCGGCCGTGCGGATGGAATTGGCGAACACCGTGGTGCCCGTTGCGCCCTGCTTCACAATCAGGCCCAAATCAGTCACGGCCACCAATCTGCTCACCTGCAGCCACTGCCGCTCGGTGTCCTGCACCCGAATGACGTACAGGCCCTTCATCGGTCCCTGAAATTCGAGGTCTTTCAGGTTGAGGTTGAGCAGGCGCATGCCGCCTTCCTTGGGTAGGCCATCGACTGAAATGGTGCGCTCAGAAAGCACGTTGCCAATGGTCTCGGTGTCGTAGTACTGGAAGCTGCGGTCGATGTAGTCGCCGTTTTCGTCGGTGTTAGACTCGCGGGGCTCGTCCTCGTCATACTCGGGGTAGCCGTACTGCTTTTCGCCCCGCATCAGCTGTTGAATGTTGTTGGCGTATACCTTGGCGATGGTCACCTTCACTTTGGCCACTTCGTTGATGCGCAGGCCCAGGTTGCGATTCCCCAGTGCATCGAGGTACATGGCTTTTTCGTTGCTAGTAAAGCTCAGGCTTGGCCGCTCAGTACCAAACGAAACGGCCTGGCTAAAGGCCTGATTCAAGCTGCCGCCTAACGAACCGCGCGTACCGGCCGCCAGCGAAATCTGGTAGGTTTTGCCCACCTCAAACCCGCCCCGTAGCGTGAAGCCGCTTTCCAGCGCCTCGACCGAAAATGCCACTGCCGGATTCACGGTGAGATTGGGCTGGATGTCGGCGGCGCTTACGGGCTGGTTGAGCAGCAGCGTCACCACCGGCAGGCCGTTGAGCAGCGAGCCGGTGAGCTCGCGCACTTCGAGTGTGCTTTGGTCGGGAATTTCGGCCTGGGCCGTTAGGGTTTTCTCGGTTGCCTTGGTGCCAGTGGCCGGGCGCAGGCCGGGGGCAATGTCAATCTGCACGGGCGAGCCTTGGCGCACATCCTGCATAAACGTGACGGCTACCACTGCGTCGGGCTCGGCCGAGTTTACTTCCACGGCCACGGGCTTGCCGTCCTGGGTCACCTTCAGGCGCGACTTCACATCCGAAGGCCGCACGGGGTAGTTGAACACGAGGTTGGCGCGCAACTCGGCCGTGCCCGCCGCCCGTTTGGAACTGCCATAAAACACCTGCGGCGCGGCCATGTCCAGGTACGGGGTATGAAATTTGGGCCGGTTCAGGGCCAGCTTCTGCTTGTCGCTGGGCAGCGTTTCGGGCCGCAGGTTGGCCGAGAACACGGTGCTGGGCCGGAAAGGCTCCAGCGGTGAGAACGTCAGCTCCCGGTCGCCGGTCCACTTGAACTTGCCGCGGATGTTGGGCGAAAACGTGACAAAGCGCGTCGTGTCCCAACGGTTTTGCTGGGCTTCGTCCACCACTTTTTCATCGAAGGTGAACACCAGATTGGAGTAGGGGTCAATTTCGTCGCCGTCGGTCTGGGCCATCTCGGTGGCTTGTTCCTGGGCAGTTTTTTTGGAGCACGACGAAGCAGCCAGCAGCAGGAGCAGCAGTGGCAGAAAGCGGTAACGAACCAGCATGGATTGGGGAAGTGGAAATGTAGCCGAAGGTAGCAGAAAAGCTCCAGCGTTGCGCGCTTCAACGATAGAAGAACCACAATATTTTATAGTTTAGTGCTGCTTGGCAGGAACCTCACCCCCAGCCCCTCTCCAAAAGAGAGGGGAGCCATGGTGTTTCAGTCTGCATATAATTCTGAGTAAACGTTGGTGTAAACGTCGGGCCTAATTAGCATCAGGCTCCCCTCGCTTTTGGAGAGGGGCCGGGGTTGAGGTTTCGTCACCCGCTGCCCGCAGGCCCGTATAGCTGGGCACCCTCATCAGCCCTACCCGCCCATGACTGCCGACCAGACCCGCCTCCACGCCGACGTGGCCTTCCTCACCAACCTGCAGCCGGCCCGCAACTGCCACAATCTCGGCTCGCTCAACAAAGCGGCCGACTACATCAAGGACTCGTTCCAGAAGCTGAATTGTGCCGTGATGGAGCAGCCCTTCAACGCCGATGGCCGGCTTTACCGCAACATCATAGCCTCCTTCGGTCCGCCCGATGCCGAGCGCATCATCATTGGGGCGCACTACGATGTGTGCGGCGACCAGCCCGGGGCCGACGACAACGCCAGCGCCGTGGCCGGCCTGCTCGAAACGGCGCGGTTGGTGCATCAGAATCAACCACCGCTGCGCCACCGCCTCGACTTTGTGGCCTACCCTAACGAAGAGCCGCCCTATTTCGCCACCCAGTACATGGGCAGCGCCGTGCACGCCAAGGCCCTCAACGCAGCCAATGTGCAGGTGCGCGCCATGCTGTGCTACGAAATGATAGGCTACTTCAGCGACGTTCCCGGCTCGCAAACTTTCCCCAACGAAGCCTTGGCGAAGTTGTACCCCAGCACCGGCAACTTCATTGTGGTGGTGGGCAAATCGGGCCAGGAGCAGTTCACCGAACACGTGCAGACCCTGATGAAGCCGCACGCCGGTACGCTGGACGTGCAACGCATCAACCTGCCCGAAAGCATGGGCCTGGCCGGCCTGTCCGACCACCGCAACTACTGGCACCACGGCTACAACGCCGTGATGATTAACGACACGTCGTTTCTGCGCAACCCCAACTACCACCTGAAATCAGACACCATTGACACGCTCGATTTCCCGCGCATGGCGCAAGTAGTGAATGGGGTATATGGAGCGTTGCTTGAGTTATAGCGCAACAGTAGCGCGGACTTTTAGTCCGCGTCTCCGCCGGAAACCCGACCGAAACCCGATGGCGTGAGGACGCGGACTAAAAGTCCGCGCTACTCCCGCTACCCCACCAGCTCCAACACTTCCCGCAGCCGCTCCACCGCCCGAAACTCCACCCCCGCCAGTAGCTCAGCGGATACATGCTCATGAATCCAGTTGGCGTGGTAGGGCACATGAATGGCCGGGAAACCCAGCTTTGCCACCGGCAGAATATCCGATTTCAATGAGTTGCCAATCATTACGAAGTTCTGGGGCGTGGCCCCGAGGCGGGCGAACAGGCGGCGATAAGTAGGCTCGTCTTTCTCGCTCACTATTTCGACGTGGTCGAAAAAGTCGCCTAGGCCGGAGCGGGCTATTTTGCTTTCCTGGTCTAGCAAATCACCTTTTGTGAGCACGAGCAGCCTATAGCCGCGCTGCTTGAATTCGGTGAGCACCTCCACCACGTCGGGCAGCGGCTCGATGGGGTAGCGCAACAAGTCCCGGCCCATATCCAGAATCTGCTGGATTTCACGGCCCACTACTGCGCCGCCCGAGAGCTGAATGGTGGTTTCTATCATCGACAGCATAAACGACTTGGCTCCGTAACCGAACAGCTGCATGTTGGCGCGCTGCACCTCGTAGAGCCGGGCATTGATGGTGGCTTCGTCGGTGTACGGCGCCAGAATCCGCAGCAGCTGCGCTTCAACCTGGTCGTAGTGCGGCTGGTTGGTCCAGAGCGTATCGTCGGCGTCGAAGGCAATAATGGTTTGCGTGGGCATGGGGTAGGGGCGGGGCTTGCCCCCACCCGTCGTAAAACGGAATCGTTGTGACGGTGCGAACGGCGGGCGGGCACAAGCCTATGGGGTAGACCCCGTCCCTACATCCGGCGAACACTGCAAAGCTACCGACCTTTGCCGGCCATGAAGCACCTGATTGACCTCGAAACCTGGCCCCGCCGCGAGCATTTTGCCTTCTTCTCGGCCTTCGAAGAGCCGTTTTTCGGCCTCACGGCCAACGTCGACTGCACGGCGGCAATGGCCGAAGCCAAGCGGCTGGGCGTGTCGTTCTTCCTCTACTACCTCTACCATGCGCTGGAAGCAGCCAATGAAGTCGAAGCCTTCCGTTACCGCATCGATAACGGCCAGGTGTATTGCTACGACCGCATTCACGCCTCCGCCACCCTCGGCCGGCCCGACCACACCTTCGCCTTCTCCTTCATCGAGCAGCGTGATACGCTGGCTGGCTTCATCGCTGGCGCCGAAGCTGAAATCGCGGCCGTGCAGGCCAGCACCGGCCTGCGCCTCTCCGATACCACCGGCCGGCCCGATACCGTGCACTGCTCGGCCCTGCCGTGGGTGCGCTTCACCAGCTTGTCGCACGCCCGCAGCTTTACGTACCCCGACAGCTGCCCAAAACTCTCCTTCGGCCAGGTTTTTCAGGAAGGCGACACGCTGCAAATGCCAGTATCGGTGCACCTGCACCACGGGCTGGGCGACGGCTACCACGTGGGCCTTTTCTTGGCTGCGTTTCAGCGGCGGCTGGGATAAGGGGAACAGCCATTCTGAGTATCCATTCTTACTTGCCAATTTGTTCAGGCCTTATTTGCCGGCTCATCCCAACCTCTTCCACTATGCCCGCCAGCCAAACCCGTCTCTACGACGATGTGGCCTTTCTGACCAGTCTTCAACCGGCTCGAAACTACCTCAACCTCGAATCCCTGAACCGGGCGGCCGACTACATCAAGACCGAATTTGAGAAACTGAGCGGCTTGGTGCTGGAGCAGGCATTTGAAGCAGATGGCCGACGCTACCGCAACATCATCGCCTCCTTTGGCCCGCCCGAGGCGGCGCGCATCATTATCGGGGCGCACTACGATGTAGACGGCGACCAGCCCGGTGCCGACGACAATGCCAGTGCCGTAGCTGGCTTGCTCGAAACTGCCCGCTTGCTGCACCAGCTCCCGTTGAAATACCGGTTCGATTTCGTAGCCTACCCCAATGAGGAGCAGCCCTACGCCGCCACCGAATACATGGGCAGCGCCGTACATGCCAAATCCTTGCATAAGGCTGGTACGGCGGTGCGCGCGATGGTCTGCTATGAAATGATTGGCTATTTCAGCGACCTGCCCGGTTCACAGCAATTCCCCGATGAAGCGCTGGCCCTGCTCTACCCTCAAGTAGGTGATTTTATTATTGTATTGGGCAAAATGGGGCAGGAGCCCTTCACTTACCACATGCAGCAGCACATGCAGGCCCACGCTGGCAGCCTCAACGTGCAACAAATCAGCTTGCCCGAAAGCATGCCCCTGGCTAAGCTCTCCGACCATCGTAACTATTGGACCTACGGCTACGATGCCGTGATGATTAGTGACACGTCCTTCCTGCGCAATCCCCATTATCACAAGCCCACCGATACCATCGACACGCTGGACTTTAGGCGCATGGCCCAAGTGGTGGATGGGGTGCTGGGGGCTGTGCTGGCGTTGTAACATTGTCGCGTTATGCTGTCTCACCCGCACGAAGTCTTTCTCGAAGTAGCTCAGCGGCTAAGCTTCACCAAAGCCAGCCAGGCCTTGTTCACCAGCCAGTCGGCCGTGAGCAAGCAGGTGAAGGCCCTGGAAGAGCACTACAAAACCGGCCTGTTCGAGCGCCTTGGTAGCACCATTCAGCTCACACCGGCTGGCCGCAAGCTCTACGAAAAGCTGCTGCAGGCCAAGCAGCTGCAGCAGGAGCTGCACCAGGAAATGAACGCGCTGAGCCCCGACTTTGCGCCCAGCCAGCACCTCATCATTGGGGCCAGCACCACCATTTCGCTCTACGTGCTGCCCCCGGTAGTATCGGCCTACCTGCGCCTGCATCCCAACCGCCAGCTCAGCCTCAAAAACCGGAACTCCGATAACATTTTACGCGCTTTGCTCGACCACGAAATCGAGTTGGGCATCATCGAAGGCATCCACAAGGTGAGCAATGTGACCTACACACCCCTGCTTACTGATGACGTAGTAGCCGTGTGTGCCGCCAATAACCCGCTGGAGAAGCGCACTCTCGAAGTTCACGACCTGCTCACCACGCCGCTGGCCCTACGCGAGGCCGGCTCGGGCACGCTGGCCGTGCTCGAAGAAGCCCTGGCCCGGCACCGCATCAAGCTGGCCGCCTTGCCAGTGCGCGTGCGCCTGGGTGGCACCGAGGCCCTGAAAAACTTTGTGCGGGTAGATACCTGCCTGGCTTTCCTGCCCCGGCAGGCGGTAGTGAAAGAGTTGGCCTCGGGGGAGTTCTCAGAAGTGAAAATCAAGGGGTTTTCACTGAAACGCGAGTTTAACTTTATCCAGCGCAAGGGAACCGAGAACAATGCGCCCTACAAGGATTTTCTGCAATTCACGCGGCGCTACTATTCCGGTAAGGCATAGGCTATTCCAAAATCCTATCCCAAATGGGCATACCTGCGGTGAAGCACCTACGTACTTTACCCCCATGAAACTCGTCGCCTCCGAATCCATTTCCCGCTTGGCTGGGCTGCACTGCTCCACCTGCGGCACCGAATATTCCGCCTTCGATTTGCAACGGGTTTCGGCCTGCTGCAGCCTGCCGCTGGTGGCCAATTATGAACTGCGGGAGCCGCTGAGCCGTAGCGTAATCGACACCGCTGACGCCTCGATGTGGCGCTATGGCGCGCTGCTGCCGCTGCTGCACGAAGAAAACAAAGTCACGCTCGGCGAGGGCCTCACGCCGCTGCTGCGCTTGCCGCGCCTGGCTGCCCGCTACGACTTGGCCAATCTGCTCCTCAAGGATGAAGGCCAGAACCCCACCGGTTCCTTCAAGGCACGCGGCCTGAGCATGGCTATATCCAAAGCCAAGGAATTGGGAGTGGAAGGCTGCATCATTCCCACGGCCGGCAACGCGGGCGTGGCCCTGGCGGCCTATTGCGCCCGCGCCGGCCTAAAAGCCGTGGTGGTGATGCCGCGCCACACGCCCACTGCCTTCAAAGAGGAGTGTTACTGGTATGGGGCCGAGGTAGAGTTGGTTGATGGCCTCATCAGCGACTGCGGGGCCCGCGTACGTCAGCGCAATGCTAACGGCGCCCTGCTCGACATCTCGACCTTGAAAGAGCCCTACCGCCTCGAAGGCAAGAAAACCATGGGCTACGAAATTGCCGAACAGCTGGGCTGGACGCTGCCCGATGTGCTGCTCTACCCCGCCGGCGGCGGCACGGGCCTCATCGGCATCTGGAAAGCTTTCCAGGAAATGAAGCAACTCGGCTGGTTGGCACCTGATGTGAAACTGCCCCGCATGGTGGCCGTGCAAGCCGAAAACTGCTGCCCGCTGCTCGAAACCTACGAAGGCCGCCAGCCCAACTGCCACGCCTACCAGGGCCGCGCCACGCTGGCCAACGGCCTGGCCGTACCCCACCCACTGGGCGAAAGCATGATGCTGCGCGTCCTGCACGAATCGAACGGCACCGTGGTAAGCGTGAGCGAAGAAGGCATGCTCGCTGGCATGCGCGACCTCGGCCAGCACGAAGGCCTGTTCGTGGCCCCCGAAGGCGGCGCGGTGTGGACGGCGGCCCGCCAGCTGCTGGCCACCGGCGAAATTCAGCCCCACGAAAACATCCTGCTCCTGAACACCGGCAACGGGCAGAAATACATGGACAACGTGGCCGGCCGCGCGCACGCGTAGGGAGTTGGGAGAACAAATCAGAGAACGTCATGCTGAGCGCAGCCGAAGCATCTCTACCGCAGTAGTAAATCCTGTCGATTGGATTACTACTGCGGTAGAGATGTTTCGGCGAGCTCAGCATGACGTTCTACTGTGCTCCTGTGCCCGCAACCTTCGGCCCGGCAATACCTTTGCCCCATGCGCATTCTCCACGTTCTTTCGGCTGAATTCTTTGCGGGCTCGGTGGCCTACGCTGTGCAGCTGGCCGAGGCCCACCGCGCGCAGGGCCACCAGGTGTGGATAGTTGCCGATGCCGACCCGCTGCCCACCGGGGCCACGCTGGTGTGGGCGGGCATTAGCAACCGCAGCTATCGGCAGCGGCTGCGCAACGCGCGCATTATCCGGCGGGTCGTGAAGAATGAGCAAATTGACGTGGTGCACTGCCACTCGCGGGCCGCCAGCTGGGTAAGCTACTTTGCGCTACGCGGGCTGAAAGTGCCCCTGGTGAGCACCGTGCACGGCCGCCAGCACCTGCATACGTCTACCTCGCTGCTCGATGTGTACGGCGACAAGGTTATTGCCATTTGCGATAACCTGCGCGAGCATCTCATCACGGAGGTGAAAATGGCGGCGGCCAAAATCGCGGCCATTCCCAACGGAATCGCCTTCGGCAATGAGCAATTAAGCATGAAGAATGAAGAATCAGCGGGTACTTTAGCCGATGACAATTCTTCATTCCTCATTCCTCATTCCTTGTTAAGCGAGCCGCTAAGACTCGCGTTTATTGGGCGTTTCAATGGGGGCAAAGGTGAGCGGGTCGCCGATTTATTAGAGCAGGTGTTTCCAGCGCTTCTCGCCGAGTTCCCCACGTTAGAGCTGGCATTTATTGGTGGCGAGTGGGATAGCCTCCCAGCGCGTGGGAAACAAGCTTTTGCCGCACTACAAGAAGAGTATGGCAGTGCCATTAATTTGGTCGGCTTCACCCATGACGTCCCCGGATGGTTGGCCCGCACTACGCTCGTAATTGGCGCCGGCCGCGTGGCTATTGAGGCAATCGGGGCGGGCCGGCCGGTGCTGGCCCTGGGCGAGGCCAGCTACGAAGGGCTCGTTACGGAAGAAGCTTTTGCGGCGGCCGCTGCTTCCAATTTCGGCGATATCTCGGCGCGGCAGGCCAGCACGAAAGTCGATTTTGCGGCAGTCCTGGCCGACGCGAGGGCTTTTCTGCAAACGCCAAAAACGGTTTCGGCCGCATTGCAGCAGCAGGTGCGGGCGCACTACAACATAGCCACAGTAGCTGCGCGGGTGCTCGAAACCTACCAGGCCGCCCGCATGCAAAAGGCGGGCATCGGCTACATCCCGGTACTCATGTACCATAAAATCCCCGACGCGCCGCTCGCTACCAAACACCAGATTTACGTCACGAAAGAGAATTTTGAAAAGCACCTGGCCTATTTCAAACAGCGGAAGCTGACGCCCATCACCTTCGCCGATTACCTGAAGTACGCCAGCGGTGAGCTGCCGCTGAATGAGTTTCCAGCCCGGCCCCTCATCCTCACCTTCGACGACGGCTACACCGACAACCACACCAACCTGCTGCCCCTGATGCAGCGCTACGGCTACCGGGGCGTGCTCTACCTGCTGGGTGATTTCGGGGTGCGCCACAACCAGTGGGACCTGGCCACCGACCCCACCGAGCCGCGCGCCGATATTATGAACCCCGAGCAGAAGCTGGCGTTCGTGGCCGCCGGTTGGGAAATCGGAGCCCACACCCAGAGCCACCCGCGCCTTAGCACCTTGCCGTTGCGCGAGGCTACCGCCGAAATCCGGCAAAGCAAAGCCGCGCTCGAAACCGCGCTGCACACGGAAATCGTGAGCTTCGCCTACCCCTACGGCGACCTGAACGACGCCGTGAAAAACGCGGTGCGCGAAGCTGGCTTCGCCCTCGGCGTGGCCACCGACACGGGCGGCCTCACCATTGAAGAGGACCGCATGCAGGTATTTCGGGTGAACATGTTTCCGAACGAGTCGACCAGCAGCCTCTTCAAGAAGACTTCGCCCTGGTACCGTAAATACTACCGCTGGAAACGGGGCAAATAGGCGATGCGACACCGCTTCAGCCGCCAAGCTGCGCCAGCACCTGGTGCACTGCTTCCTCGCTCACGTCCAGCAGCTCAACTTTTTTAAAGGGCGAAGTGTGTCCAGCCAACAAGACTACCCGCGTTTTGGGTGTGTTAAACGTGGCGGCCAGCAAGGCCAGCAGCACCGCATTGGCTTGGCCTTCCTGGGGCGGCGCTTTCAGGCGCACGGTGAGAGAGCCATCAGCGGCCAGTTCGAGAGCGTTGGCTTTGGCGTTGGGCTTGGCGCGGAGGTGAAGAATCATGCAGGAAGGAAGGAATGGGCCTTGAAACATATTGTTACCCAAAAAGAAAATATGTTTCAAGGCCTGAAACATATTGTTCCCAAAGAAGAAAATATGTTTCAGGCCGGATGGCCCATGCGGGCCTGTCCGAAGGGGCATTGGTCGAGCACTACGCAGCGCCCGCAGGCCGGGCCGCTGAAATAGCAGCATTTCTGCCCATGGAACATCAGGGCTTCGTGGTGGTCGTACACCTGCTGGGCATCCCAGCCGGGCGGTAGCAAGGCTTCCAATAGCTTGTGGGCCGGGCCTTCGCCCACTTTCGGCCCAATGAGGCCCAGGCGCTGGGCCACGCGGTGGTGGTGGCTGTCGACGGGCATGGCCGGAATGCGCAGGTTGCTGAATAGGAGCGTGGCCGCGCTCGTTTTGGGGCCTACGCCGCTGATGCTTTCCAGCCAGGCACGGGCCTCGGGTACGGGCATATCAGCCAGGAAGTCGAGCGAGCAGGGCGCATCAGTACCACAGCGCTGGCTGATTTCGCGCAATACGGCTTGGATGCGGGGAGCCTTTTGTTCGGGCCAGGTACAGGCCCGAATGGCATGCTGTACGGCTTCGGCGGGTGCGTCGCGCACGGCTACCCAGGTTGGGTAAGTCGTAGTCAGCTCCTGATAAGCCCGGTGCGAGTCGGCGTTTTTGGTGCGGTGCGAGAGCAGGGCACTCACCAGCTCGCTCAGCGGGTCTTTCGTGCTGAAGAAGCGGAACGGAGCCCCGTATTCGGCGCACAACCGTTCGTGCACCAACAGGGCTTTGGCCTGGCGGGCAGCAAACTCGGTAGCGGGGTCGTGGGGCGGGGCGGTTGTGCTCATGCCCGGCCTACGCGGGCCAGCGGCTTGGGTTGCTGAGGCGGCTGCATGCCAAACGGCCCCGGCTGGCAGCATACTGCCGGCCGGGGCCGTCCAAAAGCATTAGCTAAAAACCGCTGGAGGCTAGCGCCCGGCGTTGTAGATGGCAATAGCCTGCCGCTGGTTGTTGGCCTGTTTGCTCTGCAGCACAATGGGCACCAGCAATACCGGTAGGGCCAGATAAGTGAGCGGCGACACGCCCGCCCGGGTAGCGCTCAGCGTTTGCAGCAAGCCCGCTACGAGCAGGCCGCCACCCACCAGGTAGCTGGCAGTAGTGAGCTGCTGGTAACGGCGCGATTCAAACAGCAGCTGCTGCGCGCCGGCATTGTCATTGGTGGCCAGCAGCAGGTTTTTGCTGCTCAGGTTTTGAATCGGGCCGTTGTCTTTCGAAAAATACTCGGTTTTGATGGTGCGGTAGCCGCCGTAAGGGGAGCCGTAGCTCCCCATGCCGTAACCGCCCATTCCATAGCTGCCCATGCCGTACCCGGGGTAGCCAAAGCCGCCCGGCCCGCTCGAGTACTGGGTAGTGGTGATGGAATACAGGCTGATACGCCCGGTTTTTTCGCGGCGCAGGGTGGCCTCGCGCGTCGAGCCAGGCAGCGTGGTACGCACGTAATGCCCGGTTTCATCGTCGTAAAAGCCCACCTCGGCCAGCTCAAATTTTCGTTGGCCATCGAGCAGCAGGTAGGAGCGGCCGAAGAGTGGGTTTTTCGTTTCCACATCGTTGGCACTGTACACCAGCCCGTTTTTCAGGCCCACCTGGAAGCGCTGGGCCTTCATGTTGCTGCCCGGTATCTGGCCCGCGGGAGTGGGCACGTATACGGCCGGAGCCGGAGCCGGGCTGGGCATGGGAGCCGAAAGCGGGGCCGTGACGGTCAGGCGGCGGGTGCTGTCGGCGGGGGCGGTAGGGGTGCTGTCGAGCTGGCGGGGCGCCGGCACCGGGCGGGGGCGCGGCGGTGTGGGCACCGTGGGGGCCCCACCAAGCTGGCGGGGGGCTTCGTCCTGCGCCTGGGCCGCGCGGCTACTCAGTAGCACCAACGCCAGCAGGGGAAACACAAAGGGAGTTTTCATGGCAGTAAGCAAGACAGGAAAAACGATGAAAGGCCCGGGCAAGGTACTACCGCCGAAGCGAGTAGGCCCACGCCCGTAATGGTCCAAACGCCCGGCGCATCCCACAAATTCCGTGCTGTATCCGCGAAAACCTGGTGAATCCCACGCCGGGCCGGGCAGTTACTTCAGCAGCTGCTCCAGCAGGCTGAGGCTGTCGGCCAGGTCGCCGCCGGTTTCGAAGTCCAAGGGCTTGAGAATGTAGCCGCTCACGCCCAGGCGCTCGGCGTCGGCGCGGTCTACCTCCATGGCCGACGTGGTGGTAATGAACACCGGAATATGGTGCAGGTCGGCATTGCCACGCAACTCGGTCAGAAACTCGATGCCGTTCATGCGCGGCATGTTCAAATCAAGCAGAATTACCTCGGGCAGCGGCCGCAGGGGCTCGGTGCCGTTGCGGCCCAGCAGCAGGTCAAGGGCTTCTTCGCCGTTGAAAGCGGTGTGTAATTGGTGCGGCACGCTGAACTTGGCGAAGGACTTCTCCGCCGTCATCGTGTCAAATACGTCATCTTCAACTAATAAAACTGAACGAGTCATCTAAAGAGAAATAAGGGATGCAGAAGTAATCGGGTAGTCGCCGGTGAGTCAGTTTTAGCAAAAACGATGCTGCTATTTCGGCCACGTAAAGATAAAAGCTGCTCCCTGGCCCACGGCCGATTCGACCCGAATGGTACCCTGCTGTTCGGTGATGATTTTCTGCACGATGCTCAGGCCAATGCCCGTGCTTTCGGCCGTGTGGCGGTCGCGCAGCGTCTGGAAGAGCAGGAAAATTTTCTGATGATACTCCGGCGCAATACCAGGCCCATCATCCTGAACCCGGAATTCGTAAAAGTCACCCAGTTCGCGGCTGCTTATGGCCAACTGGCCCGCACCCCGGTGGTGGTACTTCACGGCGTTCGAGAGCAGGTTGGTAAATACCTGCTGCAGGCTCAGGCGGTCGGCGTTGGGCAGCGTGGGCAGGTCGGGGGCCAGCGTCAGGGTAAAATCAAGCGGCACCACCAGCTCAGCCACTTCGCTTAGCAGCTGGCGCACGTCCACGGCCTCGCGGGTTTGGGTAGTGCGGCCCACGCGGGCGTAGGCCAGCAGGCCGTTTATCAGGTCCTCGAGGCGGCTGAGGCGGCCCTTCATCTGGTCGAGGTAGGTGCGCAGCTGGGGCGAAAGCTCGGCGGCCAGCTCTTCCTCAATCCACTTCACAATAGTGGTTACCCCCCGCAGAGGAGCCTTCAGGTCGTGCGAGGCCACGTAGGCAAACTGGTCGAGTTCGCGGTTGCGCTTCTCCAACGCACTAAAGCTGGCATCGAGCGTGCGCGTCATGCGGTTGAGCGAGGCTGCCAGGCCGCCGAGGTTATCGGCTGCCGTGTCGGGAATCTGCACGGTGTAGTCGCCCTGCACTACTTGCTCGGTCAGGGCCCGAATCTGCGCAATGCGGAGGGCTACTTCGGTATTCACGGCAGCCAGCTCGCCCTGGAGGCGGCGGTTGTCGTCGAGTTCCTGCACAATTTTGGTCACCAGCCACACCACAATCAATACGGCCAGCACCGCCGATACCAATACCACAATCGGCGTGGCTTTCTCGAATACTGCCTGCAGGGCGCTGCGCTCGGCCAACAGATTCAACTCGTCGCGCTTGATGCGGGAGTAGAGCAGCCGCACCTGGCGCAGGGTCTGGCGGTCGGTGTCGAGCAGGGTCTGCATCTCGGCCTGGCTATGGGTGCGGGTTATGGCCGTGAGTGGGCGCAGAATGCGAAATTCCTGCTCCACCAGCCCGCGCAACGAATCGAGCCGGGTGCGTTGCGCCGGGTTGTCAACGCTCAGCGCCATCACCCGTTCCAGGGCCGCCGGTAGTTGGCCCGACGCCACGCTGTAGGGCCGCAGGTACACGGTGTCGCCCGTAAGCAGGTAGCCGCGCGTACCAGCCTGCGCATCTTTGAGCACGGCCGTAATGGTCTCGACCTCCTGCATCACTTGGTAGGAGTGCTCCACGCGGTCGGTTTGCACCCGTAGCCCGCGAATGCTCCAGAACGAGGCCGAGGCCGTGAGCAGCAGCACGCCCACGGCCAGGGAAAAGCCGACAATGATTTTGGTGTTGGTTTTTAAGGTCATCAGTTGCGAAGGTAATGGCCCGCCCTACGCCCCGGGCAGGGGCAAGGTTGGCCCCGAACGTTGGCCCGGTATCTTTGCCCCATGCCTTTTACGCCCGCCGACCGCCTCAGCAGCTCCCAAAACCCACGCATCAAGCAGCTTCTGAAGCTGCAGCAGAAATCGGCCGAGCGCCGGGCGTTGGGCCTCACGCTGGTCGAGGGCCTGCGCGAGCTCACCATTGCCGTCGAGGCCGGCGTGCCCGTCGCCACCATTTACAGCTGCCCCGAGCTGGCCGGCGAAAACGGCGAAACTGAATTACGAAGCCTGTTTTCTGGCAAGAAAGACGCGCCCGAGTGGTTTGAAGTCACGCGCCCGGTCTTCGAGAAAGTGGCCTACCGCGAAGGTTCCGACGGCCTGCTGGCCGTCCTCCGTACCCCCGCTCGTACCCTCGCCGACCTGCGCCTACCCGCCAACCCGCTCCTCCTCGTACTCGAAGCCGTGGAGAAGCCCGGCAACCTCGGCGCCATCCTGCGCACCGCTGATGCCGCCCCGGTCGATGCCGTCCTCATCGGCGACCCCCGCACCGACCTCTACAACCCCAACACCATCCGGTCCAGCATCGGCTGCGTGTTCTCGGTGCCCGTAATCGCTGCGCCCATGGCCGAAATCACGGCCTTTCTGCGTGAAAAGGGCATTCGCAGCTACGCCGCTGCCCTCACGCCCAAGGCGCATTCCTATCTCGACTGCGATTTCCGCCAGCCCACGGCCCTCGTGCTCGGCACTGAAGCCGACGGCCTAACGCCCGCCGCTCTCGCCGCCTGCGACGAAACCATTATTATTCCCATGATGGGCCGCATCGACTCGCTCAACGTGAGCGTAGCCGGGGCCGTGCTGGCCTTCGAGGCCGTACGCCAGCGCACGGCCTCGTAAGCCGCATTACCTAGCGCGCTTTGGTCTGCAGGGTCACACTACCAGCCTGCAATCCGGTGCCGCTGGCCTTCACCTGCATTGCCCCCGCCTTACCGCCGGCCTGCACAATTGCCACCAGCTGCCCCTGAAAAGCCCGCATCTGCGGCTTTTGAAAGGACTCCAGATTAGTCGCGTCACCGTTGGCAATGGCCCGGAAGCTGCCAGTGCCGCTCACTGCGAAGCTGAGCGACTGCGTGGCATCAGGGCAGAGGTTGCCCTGGGCATCTTCCACCCGGGCAGTGATGAAGGCGAGGTCCTTGCCATCGGCCATGAGGGCCGTGCGGTCGGCCACCAGCTTGATGTGGTGCGGTGCGCCCGCCGTGCGTACTTCCTCTGTAGCTGCGGCTTTACCCTGGGCATCATAGGCCACTACTTTAATGCTGCCGGGCGCGTATTTCACGTCGTTCCACATCAGGCGGTAGCGCGATTGGGGCTGGTCGGACGGGCCTTTGGTCTGGCGGCCCTGGCTTTTGCCGTTCACAAACAGCTCGGCCGAAGGGTAATTGGTATAGGCAAACACCGGCGTGGTCTGGCCTTCGCGGCCGGGCCAGGTCCAGTGCGGCAGGATGTGCAGCGTGGGCTTGGCCGTATTCCAGCGGGCGCGGTAGAGGTAGTACCGGTCTTTCGGCATGCCCGCCAAGTCCAGAATCCCGAAGTAGGAGCTGTGCGAGGGCCACTTTTCATCGTAAGGCGTGGGCTCGCCGAGGTAGTCGAAACCCGTCCACACGAACTCGCCCATCACATTCGGAGTGTCATCCTGCGCGGCAAATTCTTCGTCCGGCGTCTGCGACCAGCTGCAGGCCTCCAGGTCGTACGACGACGACTGATTGTCCGAATACTGCTGCTGCTTGGCCTTCACCACCGGAAACTTATACACCTCGCGCGAACTCACCGTCGAAGCCGTTTCCGAG
Source organism: Hymenobacter glaciei (assembly GCF_039539585.1). Taxonomy (NCBI): domain Bacteria; kingdom Pseudomonadati; phylum Bacteroidota; class Cytophagia; order Cytophagales; family Hymenobacteraceae; genus Hymenobacter; species Hymenobacter glaciei. The sequence goes on from NZ_BAABDK010000008.1 coordinate 65,671, forward strand.
CCCAGCAGGAAGCCCTGCGGCAGCTTGGCCAGCGCCTCGGCGTAGCGGTGCGGCTTGTAGTTGAAGCCGGGAATGTCGAGCACGCCCGCAATGCCGTACTTGAAATCGTCGTCGAAGCGGTCGAGGCCCATGGTTACGGGCCGGGTGGGGTCCTCGCGGTGCACGATGTCCTGCAAGCGCTTCGCGATGATAGGGCCGTTGGCGTTGCTCTGGTCGGGTACTTCGTTGCCGATGCTCCACATAATCACCGACGCATTGTTGCGGTAGTGATGCACCATGTTCACCAAGTCCTTCTCTGCCCACTCATCGAAATACTGGCTGTAGCCATTCTTCACTTTCGGCGCTTTCCATTCGTCAAATGACTCCACCATCAGCATCAGGCCCATCTCATCGCACAGCGCTACCAGCTCCGGCGCGGGCATGTTGTGCGAAGTCCGGATGGCATCGCAGCCCAAATCCTTCAGCAACGTCAATTGCCGCCGCAATGCCGCCGTGTTGATGGCCGCGCCCAGCGGCCCCAAATCGTGGTGGTTGCACACGCCTTTAAACTTGCGCACCTGCCCGTTCAGCGAGAAGCCCGTGCCCTTCTCAAACTTGAAGGACCGAATACCGAACGTCGTTTTATAAGCGTCTTTCAGCGCTTTGCCTGCATACAGTTTCGACGAAGCCGTGTAAAGCACCGGCGTTTCCGGCGACCACAGTCGTGGCTGCGGCACCGTTAGGTTCTGCTCAAACGTCAGCCCGTTGGCCAGCGTCGTGCTGGTCGTGGCCACCACCTAGCCCGCCGCGTCGCGAATTTCGGTATCGAGCCGCAACGGCTGCGGCTTGCCGCCCGGCGTTTCCAATGTCGTTTTCAGGCGCACGGTAGCCTGCGCCGCCGTGATTTCGGGCGTGGTCAAATAAGTGCCCCACACCGGAATATGCACGTCGTCCGTCACTACCAGATGCACGTTGCGGTAGAGGCCCGCGCCGGGGTACCAGCGCGAGGCCTCGGGCTGATTCTGCAACCGCACGGCCAGTACGTTGCCGTCGCCGGGCTTCAGAAACGAGGTAATATCCAGCGAAAACGAGTTGTAGCCATACGGCCAGAACCCGACTTTCTTACCGTTCACAAACACGTGGGCGTTGCTCATTGCGCCATCAAAGAGCAGCACCGCCCGCTGCCCAGGCCCAAAGCCCGGTACCGCCAGCTTCCGTCGGTACCAGCCCGTGCCAATGAACGGCAGGCCGCCCGTACGGCCCGATTTCTGGGTGGCCGCTTTCTCGTTGTTTTGCTCAATCGTGACAACCTGCAGGTCGTTATTTCCATCAAACGGCCCGGAAATGGCCCAGTCGTGCGGTACACTCACCGTCTGCCATTTCGCATCGGCAAAGTCTGGCTTGGCCGCGTTTGGCACGTCGCCCTTCGAGAACTTCCAGTTCGAATCGAGTAGATATTCGTGCCGGTTTTGGGCCGAGACGGTGGTAGCGGCCAGTAGCAGCGTGGCACCCAGTAGGTTTTTTAGCAGCATAAGCGAGCAGGAGTAATGGGCCCGCAAGGTACGGGGCACTGACCTTACACAATCGATTATCCTGTGCTGCGGGGCTAATACACCTTTATTCCGAAGCCCAGTTCCTGCGCCAGCTGGCGCGCTTCCCCAGCCTGTGCATCAGCCACCACACTCAGGGCATACGAGTCGCTGTCCAGCGTGAACAGTACCACCGCCAAGCCAGCTGGCTCGGCCAAGTCCTGTACAATGTCAAGCGCTTCGGGTCCGGTTATCGTCGCTCTTGCCAGCGCAGGCTCATCCAGCCAATGGGTTCGTCGCTGCTGCATCAGGGTTTCGTTAATGCCATAGACCAGTTCGGAGGCGGGGTCTTTCCAGTCGCTTTCCCAGAGGAGTTCCTCGGCAAGCAGCGCGTCAATCAGGGCCAAATCGCGCAGTTCCTGCGCCGGCAGGGCGGCTACAATGCCGCGTTCCGCCAACTCCTCGGCAAATTGCTCCTGATATGCTGCTGGGTCGCGCAGCACCAAAGCCAGTTGCTCGCTCACGCGCTGGGTGGCGTCTGCATTGTTCAGGGTAAAAAGTTGCACGAAGCGGCTCAGGGTCTCTTGGTTCATAAAGTGAAAAGTAAGGTTTGGGGAATGAAAAAGGGCGCGACCAAAGCCGCGCCCTCTTCAAAATCATTCCATTCAGAATAATTAGTCAGCCTGCTTGGCGTAGCGCAAACGCTCGTTTTCGTCGAGCAAAATCTTGCGCATCCGAATCGACTTTGGCGTTACCTCCAGATATTCATCCTTCTGGATGTATTCCATGGCTTCTTCCAGCGAAAACTGGCGCTTGGGAGTGATTTTGGCGTTGTCGTCCGTGCCCGAAGCACGCATGTTGGTCAGCTTCTTGCCTTTCTGGATGTTCACCGTCAAGTCATTCGGGCGGGTGTGCTCGCCGATAACCTGGCCGCCGTACACTTCCTCACCCGGGTCCACGAAGAACGAGCCACGGTCCTGCAGCTTGTCAATGGTGTAAGCCGTGCCGGCACCGGTTTCCAGCGAAATCAGCGAACCAGCAATGCGGCCGGGGATGGGGCCTTTGTGCTCCTCATAATCCACGAAACGGTGGTTCATGATGGCCTCGCCGCCGGTGGCAGTCAGCACGTTGTTACGCAGGCCAATCAGGCCGCGCGACGGAATGGTGAATTCCAAATGCTGCAAGTCGCCCTTGGGCTCCATGATGGTCATTTCACCCTTGCGCATGCTCACCAGCTCGATAACCTTGCCGGCCGATTCCTCGGGCACGTCCACTACGAGTAGCTCAATGGGCTCAGTGCGCTTGCCGTTCTCGTCTTCCTTAAACAGCACCTGGGGCTGACCCACCTGCAACTCGTAGCCTTCGCGACGCATGGTCTCGATGAGTACCGACAAGTGAAGAATGCCGCGGCCAAACACAAGGAAGGTATCCTCTTTGTCGGTGGCCTCTACGCGCAGGGCGAGGTTTTTCTCGGTTTCCTTAAACAGACGGTCACGCAGGTGACGCGAGGTCACGAACTTGCCTTCCTTGCCGAAGAACGGCGAGTTGTTGATGGTGAACAGCATGTTCATCGTCGGCTCGTCGATGCTGATGCGCTCCAGCTGCTCGGGGTTGTCGTTGTCGGCGAGGGTATCACCAATGTCGAAACCTTCGATGCCCGAAACGGCGCAGATTTCGCCGCTACTCACGGAATCAACCTTCACACGGCCGAGGCCTTCAAATACGTGCAGCTCGCGGATTTTTACTTTCTTAACGCTGCCGTCAGCTTTCATCAGGCTCATGTTCGAGCCTTCTTTCAGCGTACCGCGGTGTACACGGCCAATGGCGATACGACCCACAAACGACGAGTAGTCGAGCGAAGTAATCTGCATCTGGGGCGTGCCATCCAAGGTCGGCGCGGGCGGAATCGATGAGATAACCGCGTCGAGCAACGGAATCAGGTTGTCGGTTTTAACTTTCCAGTCGGTGCTCATCCAGCCCTGCTTCGAGGAACCGTACAAGGTCACGAAATCGAGCTGGTCTTCCGAAGCGCCGAGGTTGAACATGAGGTCGAAAACCTGCTCGTGCACCTCGTCGGGGCGGCAGTTTTCCTTGTCCACTTTGTTCACTACCACAATGGGCTTCAAACCCAGGGCAATGGCTTTGCCGAGCACGAAACGGGTCTGCGGCATGGCGCCTTCAAAGGCATCCACGAGCAGCAATACGCCGTCGGCCAGCTTCAACACACGCTCTACCTCACCGCCGAAGTCGGCGTGACCAGGGGTGTCGATGATGTTGATTTTGGTGCCGTTGTAGCGTACCGATACGTTTTTGGAAACGATAGTAATGCCGCGCTCGCGCTCCAGGGGGTTGTCGTCGAGAATCAGGTCGTCGAAGTGCTGGTGCGCGTCGAAAATCTTGGATGCGTGGATAATCTTATCCACCAGAGTAGTCTTGCCGTGGTCAACGTGAGCGATGATGGCAATGTTCCGGATATTGTTGGCCATATGGGTTGGTTTTGCGGGTGCAAAGGTACAGATAAAAACGCGTAAAGCCTTGTGGTACTCAACTCTTAACCCGAGCCCGGCTGCCGCACCCCGCCGCGCAGCCAAGCCCGTCGCCCTAAATCGATTAGCTGGGGCGTAAGGTTCCCAGCTTTCTTTTGTCTACCCACCGACCAAACCGGGCATCGCTGCCGTATGTTGGTCAACTATCATTCAACCCCATCCCCGCTATGCGTTTTTCCCTGCTGATATTACTTGTTTCGGTGCTTTCGCTTAATTCGGCTTGCTCGCAGAAGCGCGACGTGGCCGCCAATATGCCCGCTGCGGCCCGCACCACGGCCGGCAAAACCTATTCCAAGCCCCAGGCCGTGACCGGCAAACCCGACGAATTCCCGGTGCGCAAAACGGACGCCGAGTGGAAAAAAGCCCTCACGCCCGACCAATACTATATCCTGCGCGAGCAGGGCACTGAGCGGCCCTTCACTGGCAAATACCACGACAACCACGCCGCTGGTACCTATTACTGCGCTGCCGACCATAACCTGCTCTTCACCTCCGACACCAAGTTTGAGTCGGGCACCGGGTGGCCCAGCTTTTTTGCGCCGGCTGCTGCAACCAGCGTAAAAGTGGCTTCGGATAATACGTTAGGCATGAGCCGCGACGAGATTGTGTGCGCCAAATGCGGCGGCCACCTTGGGCACGTCTTCAACGACGGCCCCAAGCCCACCGGCCAACGCTATTGCATGGATGGTAATGCGTTAGTGTTTGAGAAGAAATAAAGGAAAGACTGGTGATTTTCTGAGAAAATTTACATTTTTAAGCTCCCCGGGAATCTAACCCGGGGAGCTTTTCGTTTGTATAGCCCTTGCACGAGCACACCGACGGTCAATTGTCCTGTTTCAGTTGTTGCGGCTAGTTCTATTTTCTCTTGATTTTTTCATCCATGAAAAATCTTTCCGATTCTGTCCGGTACCTGCAACAGGCACTAGAGCCTACGCGCCAGCAATTGCTCAACAATGGCCTGTACCAGCGCCTAGAAACGCTTTCCGACTTGCGTCGCTTCATGGAGCACCACGTCTTCGCGGTGTGGGACTTTATGTCTCTCCTGAAAGCATTGCAGCGCGATTTAACCTGCGTGGCCGTGCCGTGGGGCCCTACGCCCAATCCGGCCACGCGCCGTCTCATCAACGAGATTGTGCTGGGCGAGGAGTCCGATGTTGACCCCGATGGCCGGCCGGTCAGCCACTTCGAACTCTACGTGCAGGCTATGGAAGAGTGCGGTGCCAACACGGCGCCCATCCGGCGGCTGGTGGCTGCCATCGCGGCCGGCAGCACGGTTGGCCAGGCACTAACCGCAGCCCAAGTGCCCGCATCGGTGCGCGAGTTTGTCGAAACCACGTTTGATATCATCAATTCGGGCCAGCCACACGCGGTGGCTGCCGCCTTCACCTTCGGGCGTGAGGACCTGATTCCGGCCATGTTCCGCCAGTTGGTAGGCGAGTTGCGCGCCCGGTTCCCGGGCCAGCTCGATACGTTCGTGTATTATCTCGACCGCCACATCGAGCTCGACGAAGAAGTGCACGCACCGCTCGCCGAGCAAATGGTGCGCGAGCTGTGCGGCGATGACCCAACTTGCTGGCAGGAGTGTCAACAGGTCGCTATTCGCTGCTTAGAAGCCCGCATGGTGCTTTGGGATGGCATCTTACCAGTGAAGGTGTCTTTCCTGCCTGCCTAGTCGGGCCAACCCCAGGCTGCTGCCCCGCGTTTCAAGCAGGTTGCCTATGCTGGCAGCCTGTTTTGCTTTTCGCCATGTCTTGCTCCCTCTTGCTTCCTCTTGCTCCCTCTTGCTCCCTCTTGCTTCGCCTTAATAAAGGCTTTTGTGCACTGCTAATGGCCAGCGGCTTGGCTGCCTGCTCGGTTTCGGACCAATCGTCCGAAACGGGGGCTCCCAGCGCCGTGCCCACTGCCGTGCGCACCGACGCCGACCGCCGCGCTATTTACAACAGCAACGGTACGCCCAGCAGCGGCGGCTATGCCGTGCCCGATGCCACGCCCAACCGGGTGCGCCTGGGCGAGCAGGCTGCCGAAATCAACCGCGAAAAGCGCATCGAAAACGTGAATACGAACGACCCCAACAACACGCCGCCCGAAACCCGCCTGCGTCGCCTCAACAACAACGCCCCGGCGCCGCTTGATACTGCCCGCCGTCCGTAAGGCCCGGTTGGTTTACAGGTAAAAAGCCCACCGCTACTGGTTAGCGGTGGGCTTTTTACATTGTTAGTTGCCAGATGAGCTATGCGCTAACCTCGCCAGTGCTCGGGCTGTCGGCCGAATTCAGTAAGCCACTTGCTTCGGGCTCGGGTGCGGCTGCCTTTCTTGGCGAAGCGGTACGCTTGGGAGCTGCTTTAGCAACAGGCTTACTCGCGGTTCTACGGGGAGTAGCTGGTGCTTCGGCTGCTACCGACGTTTCTGCGGCAGCGGTATTGGGTGCCAAGGCAGCCTGGGTACGAGGCTTGGGGCCGCGTTTAGCACCGGTAGCAGGCTTGGCAGCCGTGGTCGAGCCCGGCTTACGGCCGCGTTTGCCGGCTGTAGCTGCATTATCGGCCGCGTCGGTACGTGGGGTCCGCGGTTTGCGTGGGCTGCCGTCCTTGTTCAGCGTCGGGCCTTTTTTGCGGCCGCGCTTGCCATTGCCAGCAGGGGCTTCGGTCGCCGAAGCAGCAGGGCTACTATCGGCGGCAGGAGTGCCCGCCACCGAATCGTAGTGGCGTACTATCGTGTGCAGCGCCTGCTCAAACATGCGCTCGGTGTCGCCGTCGAGCCGGCGCGTAGCCTCCTTCACCACTTCCTTCAGCTTGGCCTTCGTTTCTTTGCGGATGCGGGTCACCACTTCATTCATGCGGTTATTCAGCTCCTTCTGCAGTTGCTTGGCAGCCGACTTCAACGACTTTTTCTGGCTGGCTTTTTTGCTGGCACGGTCGTCGTTCAGTTCTGCCGTCGCGCGGCCTGCTTTTTTCGTCGATTTGCGCGCAGCTTTTTCTTCCGGCGTGCGCTTGGGCGTTTTTTCGGCTTTAGCCGAGGAAGTAGGTTTTTTCATGTGAAAAAAAGGTTGGTGAAGGGTGGCGGAAAGAAAGGATGTAGCAATACAAGCGCGTTATTTTTAGTTCGGCGCTCTCAAATATAAAATCATTTATGCGTCAAACGGTTCGCTTAGTTTTTTTGTTGATTTAGTTCGGTTCTTTTTTCATTGTTTCTTTGTGCAGCGGAATTTCGGCGGAGGTTTTTTAATTGGAATTAATGCGTCTGCGCCCGCCTGCTTACTTACCCTTTTTCTATGTCAGTTCTTCCTAAGCGGTATACCGTTACCGCTGCTTTGCCCTACGCCAACGGTCCTGTGCACATCGGCCACTTAGCCGGTGTGTATTTGCCCGCCGATATTTATGTGCGTTACCTACGCTCGGCGGGCCGCGACGTGAAATTTATTTGTGGCTCCGACGAACACGGCGTACCCATCACCATTCGCGCCCAAAAAGAAGGCGTCACACCGCAGCAGGTGGTTGATAAATATCACGCCCTGATTCGCGACTCGTTCAAAGATTTCAATGTGTCGTTCGATGTGTATTCGCGCACCTCGTCGCTTACGCACGCCGAGGTTTCCAGTAGCTTTTTCACCAAGCTGAATAACGAGGGCAAATTCATCGAGCAAACAACCCAGCAGTATTTCGACGAAAAGGCTCATCAATTTTTGGCCGACCGCTACATCGTGGGCACTTGCCCCAATTGCGGTAACGAAAATGCGTACGGCGACCAGTGCGAGCGCTGCGGTACTTCGCTCAGCCCGACCGAATTAATCAATCCACGCTCCATGCTCAGCGGCGCGCAGCCAGTTTTGCGCGATACCAAGCACTGGTTTCTGCCCCTCGACCAATACGAGCCGTGGCTGCGCGAATGGATTATTGAAGGGCATAAAAGCGACTGGAAAACCAACGTTTATGGCCAGTGCAAATCTTGGATTGACCAGGGCCTGCATCCCCGCGCCGTGACGCGCGACCTCGATTGGGGCGTACCCGTACCGGTGCCTGGGGCCGAAGGAAAGGTGCTCTACGTGTGGTTTGATGCGCCCATTGGTTACATCTCGGCCACTAAGGAGGCCTTCCCCGACGAGTGGGAACTGTACTGGAAAGATGCCGGCTCGAAGCTGGTGCATTTCATTGGCAAGGACAACATCGTTTTCCACTGCATTATTTTCCCCGTTATGCTGAAGGCGCACGGTGAATTTATTCTGCCGGATAACGTGCCTGCCAATGAATTTCTGAACCTCGAAGGCGACAAAATCAGTACGTCGCGCAACTGGGCGGTGTGGCTGCACGAATACCTGGCTGATTTTCCGGGCCAGGCCGACGTGCTGCGCTATGTACTGTGCGCTAATGCTCCCGAAAATAAGGATAATGACTTCACTTGGAAGGATTTTCAGGCGCGCAACAACAATGAGTTGGTTGCCACGCTTGGCAATTTCGTGAACCGGGCTGCCGTGCTCACGCACAAGTTTTTCGAAGGCCGCGTGCCAGAATTAGGCGAGTTAACGTCCATCGACCAGGATGCTTTTGCGCAGTTGGCCGAATTTCCGGCAAAAATTGGTGAGTTGGTTGAGAATTACCGTTTCCGCGATGCGCTTGCCGAAGTAATTAACCTGGCCCGACTCGGCAACAAATACCTGGCTGAAACGCAGCCTTGGCATCTCATTAAGACCGATGCTACGCGCACTGGTACGGTGCTGCACGTAGCGCTGCAAATTGCTGCTGCCCTGGCCCCGCTGCTGGAGCCTTTCCTGCCCGAGTCGGCCCAAAAACTAGCCACCATGCTCAATTTAGAGCTGGGCAATTGGGCTAGCGCCGGCCGGCCCGACGCCCTGGCCGCCGGGCACCAGCTGCGTGAGGCCGCGCTGCTGTTTGGTAAAATCGAAGATGCGGTGGTTGAAACCCAGGTGCAGAAACTGCTTGACACCAAAAAGGAAAATCAGCTGGCAAATACGCCGGTGGCTCCGGCCAAAACCGATATTTCCTTTGACGATTTCGGCCAGATGGATTTGCGCATCGGTACCATTATCGCCGCCGAAAAAGTAGCCAAAACCAAAAAGCTTCTCAAACTCACCGTCGACCTGGGCTTAGAAGAGCGTACCATTGTGAGCGGCATCGCGGAGCATTTTATTCCCGAAGCCCTCATTGGCCAGCAGGTGCAGGTATTGCTCAACTTAGCGCCCCGCGAAATAAAAGGCATACAAAGCCAAGGCATGTTGCTAATGGCCGAAAATGCCGACGGCAGCTTGGCGCTGATGCAGCCTGGTAAGCCTGTGCGCAATGGCAGCAGCATAGCCTAGATTCGGCTGCTGCGGCTAGTGGCGCGCATTGCAGTCGGTATCGCAACCAAATTTCGTTGCCTTGGCAAGGCATCTGAATAAATGTAAAAAGCCCCAGCTCAATTCCAGAGTCGGGGCTTTTTATCTTATCAGCTGATGTTACGCAGTATTTTTCCGATTTAAATACGCTTTTCGATGGCCTGCACGCTGGATTTA
>NZ_BAABDK010000009.1:0-22042 GCF_039539585.1 Hymenobacter glaciei
GGCCTGCCGCTAGCGTTCATCCTGAGCCAAGATCAAACTCTCCATTGTAAAATGTTCTACACCATTCCGAAGAATGGCTGATGTCGAGTGCTGACCTTGCTCACATATTGACGTTATGGTCAAATTCGTTTCGCTTGGTTTGTTTCACTGTGTTTCTTCCGAAGAAGAAGCAGCAAGTGGAACACTTACTATTTTGTTTGTTTCCGTCATTCAAAGAACGTGTGATGCTTCCATTCGAAGTATCAGTGTGGATTGCTTTTCAATCCTTTACCCTAAAACTTGCGGTGCTTTGTTCGTTTTGGGAGTGCAAAGGTAGCAAATTTTTCTTACTTTCAAAGGTTGCGGCGAAAAAATTTAATTTTTTTCGATTCGCTTTTCAAGTTTGAGCGCTTCCGAGTTGAAGCGGGTTGCAAAGGTACGGTGGCTTTTTTTGGCTTTGCAAGGGATTCAAGAAATAAATTCTGGAAGCTTTTAAGCGTCGCGATGGATAGACAAACTACTCATTGCAGGAGTTCCGTAGCCTTTCAAGTATTGCCAAGCACAACTGGCATGGCCTGCCCAATGGTCCGTTTGACGTTTCGGGACTGCAAAGGTAGGAGGACTTTTGAAGGCAGCAAGCGGCCTTTTACGAAATAGTTGTTCCAGGGTTGTAAGTAGCTGATAGACGCCGTTAAAAAATTTGATTGTAGCTGGCAGTTGGCTTGAGATGCGAACTGATTGAAGCTGGGCACGCATCATTATGCATAAATGGGTGATTGCGAAAAGGTCTAACCATTCATGTCAGGGCCATACTTTATCAGTACGCTTTGAAGAACGGGAATGTGACTGGTTGTGATTACCTCTACCCTAATATTTGCTTGCTATAGGGGATTCTGTAGTACAAACAGGCATTTCGGATGGGCTGGGTTGATGGATAATGGGTGATTTCTCCGTGCAAAAATCCCGCATCTGTCGCCGGCATGAGGCTGGCGATAGATGCGGGACTTGATAAAACGGCCAGTAGCCGTGGTTTCGGCCGACTTAGCGGTTAGCGGTGGAGGGTGCTGACACGGTCTGGACCGACGCTGACGATGCGGATGGGGACTTGGAGTTCCTTTTCGAGGAATGCGAGGTAGGCGACGAGGTTGGTGGGAAGTTGAGCGGCGTCGGTGATTTGGGTGAGGTCGGTATTCCAGCCGGGGAGGGCGATGTACTCGGGGGTGATGGTGGTGAGTTCGCCGGGGTCGGGGAGTTGGGGGGTGCTTTCGCCGGTGGCGGTTCGGTACTGGGTACAGGCCTGAATTTCGGTAAAGGCGTCGAGGACGTCGGCCTTCATAAGGTGGAGTTCGGTGACGCCGTTGAGCATGATGGCGTAACGGAGGGCGGGCAGGTCTATCCAGCCGGTGCGGCGGGGGCGACCGGTGGTGGAGCCAAACTCACGGCCAGCCTGGCGTATTTGCTCGCCTACTTCGTCGTGGAGTTCGGTGGGGAATGGGCCACTGCCGACGCGGGTGCTGTAGGCTTTGATGATGCCGTAAACTTTATCTATATGACGGGGGGCGATTCCGAGGCCGGTGCAAGCACCGGCGGCGATGGTGCTGGAGGAGGTGACGTAGGGGTAGGAACCGAAGTCGATATCTAGTAGAGAACCTTGGGCACCTTCGGCGAGGATGCGCTTGCCTTGGGTGAGGAGGTCGTTGAGAAGGTATTCGGTGTCGGTGAGTTGGAGAGTGCGCAGGAATTCGACGGCGGAGAAGAAGTCGGCCTCAAGGGCTTCGATTTCAAGCTCTTTGTGATTGTGGGCGGCAATAGCGGTGTGCTGAGCGACGGCATCTTGGTAGCGCTGCTCGAAATCGGGCAGGAGAATGTGGCCGACGCGGAGACCAACGCGGCCAATTTTATCGGAATAGGTGGGGCCAATGCCTTTGAGGGTGCTGCCGATTTTGGTGTTACCACGCGCTTCTTCGCTGATGCGGTCGAGGGCGCGGTGCGAGGGCAGAATGAGTTGGGCTTTTTTGGAGATGTAGAGGTTTTTAGACCAGTCTACTCCCCTATCGGTGAGTTTTTGGAGTTCCTGGCGGAATACGACGGGGTCGAGGACAACGCCGTTGCCGACGACGTTGATGATATGTGGGTGGAAAATACCACTGGGAACCTGGTGCAGGACGTGCTTTACGCCGTCGAAGAAAAGCGTGTGACCGGCGTTGGGGCCGCCCTGGAAGCGGGCCACGGCATCGTAGGTCGGCGCGAGAACGTCTACGATTTTGCCTTTGCCTTCATCGCCCCATTGGAGGCCTACTAATACGTCTACTGGCATGGTGGTTTGGGGTCGCTCTCCGCAAAGCTATTCCCCCCGACCCCTCTCCTGTGTAGAGGAGAGCCTGACAGGTTGGAGTACTTTGGGGAGAGCTATTATTAAAGTGTTGGTGATTGAAATTATGGTGGTTGTTTTTATCTCTGTTCTTGCTTGACAAGGTCCTTCGCTTCATTGCAGGATGACAGACGAAGCCAGACCATACCAAATGAACAAAAAAATAGCCGCCTAATTGGCGGCCGGGGTAAGCTGTTGGCGGGCGGTGGCTTCGTCGGGCGAAACGGTGAAGATATTGTTCAGCTTTGTGACGGCCAGCATTTTGTTGGGGTGGTCGGCGGGGTTGATAATAACCATCTCGCCGCCGCGGCTGCGGAACTTGGTGAGGAGCGAAACGAGGATGCTGATGCCGGTGCTGTTGATATAGCGGATTTCGGAGAGGTCGACGGCGCACTGGTTGAAGTCTTCGCCGAGGTGCGTGTTGACGGACTGAACGAGTTGGTCGGTATCGGGGCTACCAATGAGGTCGCCATTGAGTCGGATGAACAAGATGCCGTTATCGACGGTGCTGGTGGTGGTCATGCGTGGGTGTTCCGGGCGGCGGCCTGGGCGCGGCAGTCGCCGCAGATGCCGTAAAGATTTAAAGAATGGTGCAAGATATGGAAGTTCAACAGGTCGCCGACCATGGTCTGGATGCCGTGGATGCGCGGGTCGCAGAATTCCACCACTTTATGGCATTCAGTGCAGATGACGTGGTCATGCTGGCGGTAGCCATAGCTCTTCTCGTACTGGGCGAGGTTGCGGCCGAACTGGTGCTTGCTGACGAGTCCCTGCTCAACCAGCAAATCGAGGGTGTTATAGACAGTGGCGCGGCTCACTTGAAGGCCGCGTTCCTTCATACCGGCGTAGAGTTCATCCACATCGAAATGGCCGGAGCGCGCGTAGATTTCTTCGAGGATGGCGTAGCGCTCGCCGGTTTTGCGGAGGCCTTTGTTTTCGAGGTGGGCAGTAAAGAGTTTTTTAACTTCTTCGAGCTTGTCGGTATTCAGGGTAGCCTCGGAAGCTGGGCTGGGCGTATGCTTGGCCGCGTAGCCGGTTTCGGAAGAGCCGCCCGTACCCTGGCCGGCCGCAATAGCAGGGGTAGTAAGCGTGGAAACGTCGGGAGATTTACTCACTGTATATATAAGGTGTAAGTCGGCGGGACAAAAGTACGTTCTAACAGAGTCACCTCACCTCCGGCCCCCTTTCCCTTAAGGAGGGGAAGTCACAGCGGCGTATTGAGATAGTTATTGTTCGAAATAGAGGTGGTAATGATTGGCGCAGCCGGGGTTGAAGGCGGCCTGGCAGTGCGGGCAGGTGCTATTGCAGCTTAAGTAGCTGGCGATGGGTAAGGTTTGGTGGCAATTGCCGCAGTAAATGGCTTCGATTTGGAATTCGGTTTTGGGCCAGACTTGAGGGGCATGGCTTACGGCTTCATTGTGGCACTGGATGCAGGCGTAGAACCCGCCGCAGCATTTGTGCTGAATGGCGATGATATCGCGCTCGGAATGGTAGTGGGCGCATTGGGTACGCTCGTTTACCTCAGTGCCTTGGATGATGATGGGTTCGGTGGTTTTCACTTTTACGAATCGAACCGCTCGACCTGGAGTACGCCGTCAACTTTTTTGAGGCGCTGAATGAGTTTGGTGAGGTGGTCGGTATCGTTGACAAAAACCATAATCTGGCCTTCGAAAAAGCCGTCGTCGGCGGTAATGGTAATGGAGCGCATGTTCACCTTGAGGCTGGTACTGATAATGCGCGTGACGTCGTTGACGAGGCCCACCCGGTCGGAGCCCTTGAGACGGACGCCGGCGAGGAAGGCCAACTCGAGCTGCTCCGTCCACTTGGCGCGCACAATGCGGTTGCCATAGTTCGACATGAGGTCGACGGCGCGCGGGCAGCTGGTGCGGTGAATGATAAGGCCCTGGTCTGTTTCGAAGCCGAACACGTCGTCGCCGGGAATGGGATTGCAGCAACGGGCGATGCTATAGTTAAACTTATCAGTGTGCTCACCCACAACGAGCATGTCGGGGCGCACACCGCGAATTTTCTGGACTTCGTTTTCGAAGGTTTTGGGTTCGAGCACGGCCGGTAGCGGCTTCTCGGAGGTAAAGAGCGACTCGCGAATGGCGCGGCCGTCAATCTGCCCCACGGCCAAGCGGTAATAGAATTCCTGGGCGCTGGGCACATTAAAGTAGGCCAGCAGGCGGTTGAAGTTGTCCTGTGTGAAGGGCACGCTGATGAGTTCCAGACGTTTTTCGAGCAGGAACCGGCCGTCCTCGGCTTTGGCGCGCTTGTCGTCGCGCAGGAAATCCTTGATTTTGGAGCGCGCCTTGGTCGTGATGACGTAGTTAAGCCATTCGGCCGTGGGGCGCTGCTTGTGCGAAGTCAGGATTTCCACCTGGTCACCGTTATGCAATTGGTAGCTCAACGGCTCCAGCTTCTGGTTCACCTTGGCCCCAAGGCAGTGAATACCGATTTGGGAGTGAATATCGAAAGCGAAATCCAGCGCGGTGGCCTTGTCGGGCAAGATAACCAGCTTGCCTTTAGGTGTAAAAGCGTAAACCTCCTTCACGAACAGGTTCTGGCGGAATTCGTCCATGAATTCCAACGCGCTGGAATTATTGGATTCCAGCATCTCGCGCACCTTGTTCACCCAGCCTTCGAGCGAGCTTTCGGGCTGGATGCTGCCGGTGTCCTTGTATTTCCAGTGCGCGGCATACCCCTTTTCGGCGATGTCGTCCATGCGGCGCGAACGAATTTGCACCTCCACCCACTGGCCGGCCCGCGACATCACGGTGGTATGCAGGCTTTCGTAACCATTGGCTTTCGGCGTTGAAACCCAATCGCGCAGACGGTCGGGATTCGGCTGGTAGAAGTCCGTCACAATCGAATACACCTGCCAGCAAGCCGCTTTTTCCTGCTCCGGCGGCACATCCAGAATCACGCGAATGGCAAACAGGTCATACACCTCATCGAAGGTGATGTTCTGCTTCTTAATCTTTTTGAGGATGGAGTAGATGCTTTTCGGCCGGCCTTTAATTTCGTACTCGAAGCCCTGCGACTTCAGTTCGTCATCAATCGGCTGCACAAACTCCTTGATGAAACGGTTGCGCGCTGCTTGGCTCTGCCGCACCTTGGCCCTCAATTCGTTGTACGTCTCCGTATCGGTGAATTTGAGGTATAAATCCTCCAGCTCACTCTTTATAGTATAGAGGCCGAGGCGGTGGGCCAGCGGCGCGTACAAATACAGCGTTTCCGAAGCAATTTTCAGCTGCTTGTGGCGCGGCATCGAATCCAGCGTCCGCATGTTGTGCAGGCGGTCAGCGATTTTGATGAGAATCACGCGCACATCTTCGCTCAGCGTGAGCAGCATCTTGCGGAAGTTCTCGGCCTGTTCGCTCGTGCCGTACTCGAAAACACCCGAAATCTTGGTCAGGCCATCGATGATGCGGGCCACTTTGGTCCCGAACTCGCGCTCAATGTCGGAAATTTCAGTAGGCGTGTCTTCTACCACATCGTGCAACAGAGCTGCGACGATGCTGGTGGTGCCCAGGCCTATTTCCTCCACCGCAATTTGCGCCACGGCCAACGGGTGCAGAATATACGGCTCTCCCGACTTGCGGCGCATCTCCTTGTGTGCCTCCAAGCTCTGGTTAAAAGCCTTTTTAATCAGCTTGGGGTCGCCGTCCTTTAGGTACGGTTTGGCGGTGCGTAGCAGGCGGCGGTAGTGGCGCAGGATTTCCTGGCGCTCGGCTTCGGGAGAGATAACGGGAGGCATAATAGGTAAAGTAACAACGCTGGGGCGGAAAAGGTGACCCCGCAAGCACTTCTAACATGAGTTGCAATCAGACTTTGCACGCAATGCTTTTCGCGAGTACCTTTGCGGGCCCGTAGCAAACGGCTGCGGAGCCCCCATATGCGGATATGGCGAAATTGGTAGACGTGCCAGACTTAGGATCTGGTGCCGCAAGGCGTGTGGGTTCGAGTCCCTCTATCCGCACTTTTATTTGATGTAGGCCTTCAGTCGCATAGGCTGGAGGCTTTTTTTTCAACCTTTCAATCTGGCCGGCAGCAGCTGGCTCCCTGTTTTGAACATTACTCTCGACAAGAACGACGAGCAGCTGACCGGGCTGCTGACCGTGAACCTGACCGAAGCCGATTACGCGCCTACCGTCGAAAAACAGATTAAGGAGTACACCAAGCGGGCTCAGGTGAAGGGCTTCCGCCCCGGCATGGTGCCCGTGGGCATGGTGCGCAAGATGTACGGCAAAGGCATTTTGGGCGAGGAAATCAACAAAATGCTGGGTAAAGCGGTGGACTCCTACATTAAGGAGAACAACGTGAAGCTACTGGGCGAGCCCCTGCCCGTGCCGTCGGAAGTTAATTTCGACACGGACAAGGATTTCGCTTTCCAGTTTGAGTTGGGCCTGCTGCCTGATTTCGAACTGCCTGCCGACCTGGCTGTGGAGCGCCACCAGGTGAGCCTCGACGACGAAACCCTCAACCAGACCAACGAGCAAATCGCGCGTCAGTACGGCGAGACGACCAACCCCGACGAGTCGGAGGCAGGTGACTACCTGTTTGGCAAGC
This sequence comes from Hymenobacter glaciei, assembly GCF_039539585.1. Lineage (NCBI taxonomy): Bacteria > Pseudomonadati > Bacteroidota > Cytophagia > Cytophagales > Hymenobacteraceae > Hymenobacter > Hymenobacter glaciei. The sequence goes on from NZ_BAABDK010000009.1 coordinate 6,923, forward strand.
TGAAGAAGGCGGGCGAAGAAGGCGAAGGCCGCACCATCCTGCTGCCCATCAGCAAGGTGACAGGCGACTCAGCCCAGTTCATTGGCAAGAAGGCTGGTGATGTGGTAACGTTTGACCTGCAGTCGGCTTTTAGCAACGACGCGGCTTCGATTTCGAACTTCAGTGGCCTGAGCAAGACAGAAGCTGCTGAGGCAACCGGTGACTACGAGCTGAGCGTAGAGAAAGTGAACCGCACGGCCGCTCCGGAAATGAACCAGGAGCTGTTTGACAAAGTATTCGGCCCCGAGGCGGTTTCGAGCCAGGAGGAATTCGATGCCAAAGTGCGCGAAACCATCCAGTCGAACTACGACCGCGAGAGCGACGGCGCGCTGAACAACAGCATCGTGGAGCAGCTAGTGGAGAAAACCAGCATCAAGGTGCCCACGGAGTTCTTCAAGAAGTGGCTGGTGCGTGCCAACGAAGGCAAACTGACGCCCGAGAAGGTGGAAGAGCACTACGCCGACTACGAGAAGGAGTTGAAGTGGAGCATGATTCGCAACAAGGTGGTGGAAGAAGCCGGCCTGAAGGTGGATAACGAAGAAATCGTGAACCGCACTCTCGACAAAATCATGGGCCAGTTTAACATGCCGAACATGCCCGACGAGATGCGCGAATCGATGCGTAGCTACGCCGACAGCTTCCTGAAGCAGGAGAACGGCAAAAACTATGTGAACGAGTACGAGGCCATTCTGGCAGAGAAAGTGCTGGAAAACCTGCGCGGCAAAGTTGTTGTTACCGACAAGCCCGTAACGGCCGAAGAATTCCGGACCCTGCACAGCTAAACCTGCGCAACCCGATTTTTGGAAAAGCCCTTACGGAAACGTAGGGGCTTTTTTGTTGGGGTTCCAACAACATTCGCTTTCTTCGCTCGTCTTTCCAACCTCACACCTCACCTGCGCGGGCCTTGGCCGGCGCTCCATTTTTCTCCCATGAATCCATTACTGAATAGACAAGAGTTTCGCAAGTTCGCGGTGAAAGGACAGGGCCTCAGCGGCCTGGGCGTAGACCAGTACCTGAACCACATGGAAGGCCAGGTGCGCAACGGCATGATGCTGCCCACCAACATGACCCGCTCGGTGATTGAAGAGCGGCCGCAGAACTTCCGCGAAATCGACGTGTTTTCGCGCCTGATTATGGACCGCATCGTGTTCTTAGGCACTGCCGTGGACGACTACATCGCCAACATCCTGACGGCACAGATGCTGTTCCTGGAGTCGGCCGATGCCAAAAAGGACATTCTGCTCTACATCAACTCGCCCGGTGGCTCGGTGTATGCTGGCCTGGGTATTTACGACACGATGCAGTACGTGAACCCGGACGTGGCCACGATTTGCACGGGCCTCGCGGCTTCGATGGGCGCGGTGCTGCTAGCAGGCGGTGCGCCGAACAAACGTTCGGCCCTCCCCCACGCCCGCGTGATGATTCACCAGCCTTCGGGTGGCGCGCAGGGGCAGTCGTCGGACATTGAAATCACAGCTCGCGAAATCCTGAAACTGAAGAAGGAGCTGTATGACATTCTGGCGCAGCATACCGGCAAAACCTACCAGGAAATCCACGACAACTCGGACCGCGACTACTGGATGCGTGCCGACGAGGCCAAGGAGTACGGCCTGATTGACGAGGTGCTGGAGAAGAAGAAAGCCTAACCGCAGATTTTCCCCGATTGAACGGGTTTAGCGGATTATTTTCCGCGTCCTTTCTCCTAAAAACGAGCCCCTGCCTTGCGGTGGGGGCTCGTTTTGTTTTGGGCGAAAAAAGCGCGGCGGCGGCGGGCTACCTTGGGCCGTCGTACGCGCTTAGCCCTTTTCGCTGCATGAACCGCTTTTACTGCCTGTGTTACTTTTTGAGCCTGGCCCTGGCCTCTTCCGCGCAGCGCAAGCCGGCAACCAGCGGCCTGGCGTTGCCCGGCAATAAGGGAGTCGTGACCACGCTGGCGGAAAATCAGCACCCCGACTTGAACATTGATGGGCCCGGTGCCGTGGCCCGATTTGCCGCTCCCACCGGCATTGCGGTGGATGCCAACGGCGTGCTGTACGTGGCCGACCGCTACAACCACACGATTCGTCGCATCTCGGCGACGGGTATTGTGAGCACCCTGGCGGGGCAAGCGGGTAGCCAGGGCGACAGCGACGGACCCGGACCGCTGGCACGGTTCAACCACCCAACCGGGGTGGCCGTGGATGCCGGCGGCACGGTGTACGTGGCCGACCGGTACAACCACACCATCCGCAAAATCTCACCCGCCGGAATGGTGACCACGCTGGCCGGCTCGGCGGGCAACACGGGTGATGCAGACGGTATTGGATTAGTGGCCCGCTTTAATCAGCCTACTGGTGTGGCAGTTGATGCAACGGGCTCGGTGTACGTGGCAGATTGCTTTAATCGTAGCATTCGAAAAATAACACCGAAAGGAGAAGTCACCACCTTCGCCCGTCAAGTTACCGAAGTGCCGGCAAAAGCTAATAAAAAAGCCGCCTATTCTTATGTAGATACAATCATTCCGTTGGCTGTTACGGTATCAGCTCGCGGGAAAGTCTTTCTAGGGTGCGACGGACATTATAATGCGGACAGCATATTTCGGCAGATTTCCCCTGTTCATGGAATCAATCCAGCAATACCGTTGGTAAATGGTTTAGGACTAGCCATTGGGGAAAATGGCAACATGGTAGCTGTCGATAGAGATGATATTAGAAATATTGTTTTCAAACGCAGCAAGAAAGGCGGGCTAAACGACATTTCTCAGGGATGGTATATATCATGTCCGGGATGGAACCGGCCAGAAGACTCGATTGATGGAGAAATTCCTAAAAGGCCAAGAGGAGTAGCTATTGATAGCCACGGCAATATCTTTATTACTGACGAGGAAAGTCAGAACATCGTTCACGTTTCCGGTAATGGCAAGGTTTTCCGGGTATTAGCAGGTCGAGGCACTCGTTGCTCATACGGTGGCAAACCCTTCACGCTTGATAGCCGGGCGGCGGTGAATGCCACGGGCACGATGTACGTGGCCGATGCCAGCAAACACGTCATCTACCAGGTTTCACCGGCCGGCATCGCCAGCGTTTTCGCCGGCTCGTCTGGTCAGGCAGGAACCAGCAATGGCACTGGTTCGGCGGCGCGCTTCTGGAATCCGTCGGCTGTGGCGGTGGATGCGGCCGGCAAGGTGTATGTGGCCGATGCGGGCAATCATGTCATTCGCCAAATCTCGCCGGCGGGGGTGGTCACGACCCTGGCCGGCTCGGGCGGCGTGGGCAACACCAATGGCCCAGTTGCCATGGCCCGCTTCTACTGGCCCACCGGGGTAGCGGTGGACGCAGCTGGCACTGTGTACGTAGCCGACCGGGGCAACCACGTCATTCGCCAAATTTCGCCGGCCGGCATGGTGAGTACGCTGGCGGGGCGGGCCGGCGTGCCCGGCATTGCCGATGGCACCGGCCCAAGCGCCCGCTTCAACGACCCGGCGGATGTGACGGTGGACGCGACCGGCGCGGTGTTCGTGACCGACCAGGGCCGCACCATTCGGGTTATTCGTTAAGTGGGATAGGTAAAGACTCCCGCATGACGCGTGCGGGCCTTTTCTACTTCCTCGCTAAAAAGCCCCTTGCCGGCGTAAGGCCACAGGGAGCTGCCCTGCCGAATATTTATGCGAACGTGGTGTCCAGCCAGGCAAAGAGGGCCTGATAGGCGGCTTCGCGCGCGGGCAGGCGCGAGAGCATAAGGTCGTGCATGCCGCCGGCAATGGCTTGAGTGGTGACGTGCGGACCCAGACGAGGGGCCAGGCGGGCGATGTCGCGCACGTTGAGCACGCCGTCGGCGCGGAAATACTCGTCGCTCCAGCCCGGGGTTTGCACGGTGCGGTCGGAGTGCAGCACGAGGATGGGCAGTTGCAGGCCCAGGCCCTGACGCACCCGCTGTTGGCCGGCATGAATGGCCCGCAGCCAACCGGCGACAACCGGAAACGCTGCCAAGGGCTTCCAGGGCAGGTGGAAGTCCCATTCACCGTCGTAGGACCGATGCAGACTCCGCACGTACTCGGGGGGCAACTTGTTGGGCAGCGGCAGCTCGGGGGCGAACCGGCCGAGCGCGGCCATCAGCGGCACGCCCACGTGCCGGAGCGCCCACGGCTGGTTCATGGCCAGAAAGGGACTGTTCAGGAACAAGGCCGAAACTTGGGCCCGTCCCGCCCCATCGCGCAGGTACAGCGCCGCGATGAGGCCGCCAGTGGAGTGCCCGGCTAACAGAATTGGCCCGCTACCCTCGGCCCGCACCACGGCCAGGGCCGCGTCGAGGTCGGCGAAATATTCGGGCAGGTCGCGCACGTGGTTGGGGTGTTGGTGAGGCAGCCAGGAGCGGCCGTATTTGCGCAGGTCGAGGGCGTAGAAGCGGTAGCCGTGCTGCTGGTAGCGCAGGGCCATTTCACGCTGGAAGAAATAATCGGCGAAGCCGTGGACGTACAGCACGGCCTTGGCCGCGGGGCCGCGGGGCCGCAGCCGCACCAGGGTGCTGTGCACGGGGCCTTCGTAGTCGGCGGGCTGCGGCAGGATGCACTGCTCGAAGTCGGGCCCGAGCACATCGGGCTGGTAAACGGAGGCTGCAAGGTCGGGCATGGGGTTGGGCAGGATAGGGCCAGGGACTGCCGAAGCTGCCAGGCCTTTCAGAAGCAACGGCGAATACGGCCAGAAGTTCTCGCGAGTCGAGCGTCAGGCTTTGGTTGGCGGCATTGCCGGTTTTGCGGACCTGCCCGCCCACAGGCCCAGGCCGCTGGTAAAGTCGGGGGTCTGCACATTCACGCTGTCGGTGCTGGCGTTGTTGGTGGCGCCCACCACGTGCAGTCGGTTGGCCGGATTGGCAGTGCCCAGGCCCACGGAGCTGGCAGCCACCTGGGGCGTGAGCGATAGGCCGCTTTGGGTCCATTGCGGGTCTTCGAAGGCGATGGCCCCGCTGGTTTGCTGGGTGAGCACCTGGCCAGCCGTACCCGCCGCCGGCAGCTGCCCCCGTCCTGCCGGAGGTAAAGCACCAGGCATACGTTGGTGCGGGTTCCGGTGGTGGTGGCGCAGCTCACCGTCGCGCCGCTGGTCGACAGCTCGGTTGCGGGGCCGGTGGCGAAGGTGGCGACGAGGTCGTCGAAGGTGGTCATGGTGCCGCCGTAGCAGGTGCTCACCAACAGGCTGGAGGTGCCGTCCCACACGAACGAGCCCGCGTTGCAGGGCAAAATATTGAGCCCGGCCGTGGTGGTGTAACTGGCCGAAAAAACGGTGGTGAGGCCGGTGGTCGGGAACGTGCCCACGAAAAACGTGAGGACGGTAGTGCCCAGCTGCACGGTTAAGCCCGGGTAGAGCCGGGCGCTGAGCTTGGTTTCAACCATGAAGCCGACGCCGGTGATGGGCCCGGCTCGCACGCCAGCCACCAGCAGCTCGGCCGCCGTGTAGATAAGCGCCTGCTTGCCGCCCACCGCCGAGCCGGTAAAAGGCCGCGCGGCAGCCGCACTGCGCGTGCCCACCGCAAACGGCCCGGCCGAGCCCACCGGGCCCGTACCAACCTGCAGGCCGGAGGCGGGGTCGTAGCTCACGCCACTGGTGTTGAGAAATACCCAGGCCGCCAGGGCGCCCGCGTAATACCGGAAGCCGGTTTGCGGGCCACCACTGGTGGTGCCATCGGTCTGGTACACCATCAGGCCCTGCGGGGGCAAGGCCAAGAGGGCGGGGCTTTTTTGTGTCGCAGCAGCACTAACGAGCCTTGGTTTTGACGAGGGTTTTGCCAGTGTGAACCGCAGATTGAGGATTGGCTAAGTAGCTCAGGGCTCGGGCCAGCACTTCATCCTGGCCCCGGCGAATGCCCTGGATTGTAGGCCTGACGAGGATTTTGGGTTGGAGACCCACTTGCTGCAATTGCCGGCCGTCGGCGTGGCGCACGTCGTGGCCGCTGAAGGACAGGCGAATGCCACCGGGGATAGCAAAGCTGGTGACGTCGCCATTGGCGCCAGCCGTGGGACTGCCGATGAACTCAGTGCCGTTGGCAGCTTCGAAGAACAGGCCGGAGTGTTCGGCCTGGCTTTGGGTGCGTTCATCAACCAGCATCACCGTCTTGCCCCGGTACACAGGCTGGCCGGTATTGGGTGGCAGCAATTGGTCGAAAAAATATTTCTGCATGGAATGATACGTGTCGCCAGCCGTTACGTCGGGCTCGTTGGGTGCGTAGCGGAAAAACTTCGCTCCTACCACGTCTTTTCGGGCGGTCAGGTACGGGGCAATGGCCCAGGCAGTGCCATTGGGGTAGTTGCGCATGTCGAAAACTACCGCTTTGGCGGTTTTGAAGGCCGCGAACATGCGGGGCACGTCTTTGGACTGCAGCCGGCCCATGTCGGCGTAGCCAATGTTGCCGGGCAGCAGCCGGAATACGGCGGTGGTATCGGACGGGGGCTTGAGTTCGCTGGCGGGCTGGGCCGTGAGCGTCACGGTGCGTTCGCGGTTGTCAGCTCCGCGCACCTTCACGCGGATGGGCTTGCCCAACGGCGCACGCAACAGCCGCCCGCGCAGGTAGTTGAGCCGCGTCCATTCGTTTGAAGCCGACTGAATAGCTCCGAGCGATGCAATCCGCGCCTCCACTTTCTCGCCGTTGACTTCGGTCAGAATGTCGCCGACATGCAAGTCTTTCTCATTCGCGGCCGCCCCAAAAAGGCGGGTGATGACGGGCTTGTTCTCCACAAACCGAATTTCAACCGGCAGGCCCCCCTGCCCTACATGTCGGATTATTGCCGGGGCCGAAACGAAGCCATGTCCGTCCTGAATGTGGCGGTAGAAACGGGCCACTGCCAAGGCATATTCGGCGGAGTCGGGCGCGGCGGCGAGCTGCCCGAGGGCGGTGCGCAGGGCGGCGTCCCAACTGCCGGGCATAAGGTCTTTGTAGGCATGAAAATAGTGGATGACGGACCACATTTTGGCACCGGCCAGCAGACGGTATCCCAGCGCCGGATACGTGCCCGTAGCATAGGCAGCAGATGGCGGAGCAGTGGGAAGCGCGGCATTACCGCCTGCAGACCGGGTCGGAGAGGCGGCAGCTGGAGTGCGCAGCTGGCTCAGTACAAAGGCAGCCGCAGCCTCGGGGCGGGTGCCAGCGGGAAGTTGCGCTACCCCACTCAGGCCAGGGCTGCCATCAGCCCCCAGCAGCTCACTGGTGCGGAAATCGACGGTGATAGTGGGGCTAAAAGAGAAAGACACCGGATGCACCACTTGCGCATCTGTCAGCGGCTCGGCACTGTAGAGGCGCACGTGCGGGTGGTTGCCCAAGGCCAGCAGACCGTCGGTGAGCGCTGCGTTTTTGTTGACGAGGATAGCCAACGGGCGGCTGCGGGAATCCTTGCGGGGCGGGGTGGTTTCGCCGGGGTGGATGTAGAAGCCCGACCAGTAGCCGCCGCTGGTGGCACCTTCTTCGGGGGCAAAGCCGCTGTGGTTGCGCAAGCGCGTAGCAGCCGTAACAACCGGCAGGGCAGAGAGCAACTGCAGGGGGCGCACATAACTCAGGCTGTAATTGAAGCCGGCGATTTGCTCATCAGTTAGGGGCTTGCCGCCGCGCAGGTCGAGTAACACGGCGTGAGCTTTAGGCAGTTTGGCCACGAAGGCGCCCATCTTCTCAATCATGCCTTCGTAGTCCCCGGCGCCAGCATAATTGTTGGTTTGCAGCACCAGCACGCTGTCGGGAGCAAAGTATACCTGCACGGAATCGGAGGCGGCACCGGGCGCCGCTTTAGGCCGCGGCCCCACGAGGCGCACGGTGGTGGCACCGTCGCTCAGCACAGCCAGCAATTGGCCGATGGCGGCTACCGTCTCGGCATCGGTCTGAGCTTGGGCCACGCGGGGCGCGGCCTGGGCAAAGGCTGAGTCCCAGTTGATGCGCTTGTAGCCCAGGTAAGGATGAAAGAACTTAACGTGGCCGTAGAGCTCCGACAGCTTGGCTACGCGCTCAATTTGGGCGGGTGTGTAGGTTTGGGTTTGGGCACGTAGTAAGGCCGTGGGCACGAGTATCAGCCATAGCGCCAATGCTCGTTGAAGGGTCGTTAAGAACATAATTGAGCTGCTGCACGCGGGAAAGGAAGGAAGGTGAGGCGTCGAATGCAGTGCGATGCTACCAAAGTAGCGATGCTTGGCGTTTGAAGGATGAAAGGGGGCTTATTTCACGGCCGTGGCGGCCGGCTGAAAATTGGGGTGGCCGGCCTGCCAACGCGCGAAGGCATACATATTGGCGAAGTTGCGGAATTCCACTTTTTTGTCTTCGATGGAGTGGCCGCCAGGTGTTGGGCTTGTTGGCCGGCGAGGTACCACTTCTGGCCTTTTTCGGAGCCGCCGCGCAGGTGAGTTTCAGCCAGAATGACGCCTTGCTTGAGCAGCGCCAGGCTGCGCCGGCTGAAGTACGGCCGGACCGATGTGCCATAAGCGGCATAGCCGGTCGTAAAGCAAACGGCGTTGCCGTCCTTCCTGAGGTCCTTGCAGTAGACGAGCGAGAGCGGCACAGTTAGGGTTGTACCTGAATTTTGAGCGTGCCGCTGCGGCCCTCATCCGAATGGTAGCGCAGCCAATACACGCCCTCGGCCAGCCCGTCGACTGGCAGCAGAGTCGTGGCACGGGGCTTTTCCCAGGTAGCGGCCCACACCAGGCGGCCGTCGGCGCTGTAGAGCTGCAGCTGCAAGCCGGCCGGTACCGGGCCGCTGGCTTCGATGGTGGCCGTGGCATGCGCGGGGTTGGGGTACACGCTGAGGGTGAAGGGGGCGCCGGCGGGTAAGCCCGCGACGCTCCGCACGGGGGAGAAGGTTGCGGTGCCGTCCTGGTCTACCTGCTTGAGGCGGTAGTAGCTGAGCCCCTGGAAGTCGTTGGGGTCCGAAAAGGCGTACTCGTGGGGGGCGCTGGCCGTGCCCTGGCCCGCCACAAAACCCACGCGCCGAAAAGTGGTTTGGCCCTCGTCCTGCCGCTGCACTTCGAAGCCCAGATTGTTTTTCTCGGAAGCCGTGGCCCAGCGCAGCTCGGCGCGGGGCTGGTTGGCCGGCCGGCGGGCTTCGAAGCGGGTGAGCTCGACGGGTAGCGGGGCCTGCTGGTCGCCCACAATGTAGGTGCCGGCCAGCGTGAGGCCCGCCAGGGTACGACTGTAGGGGCCGAGGTTGGAGGCAGCGCTATACGGCTCGACCAAGGCATAAGCCGCGCCGTTCCAGCGGCCCAGGGCCGACTGGCTCCGCAGGAAGCCGGGCAACTCGTCGGCTGCCTGCCACTCCACGCGCAGCGTGAAGGGCACGGCATCGGGCGGGGCCACGTTCCAGCGCATGGCTACGGCATCGGTAGTTAAGGGCGCACCGCTGTTGCCGGCGCTGAGAGCCCCCGCTCCTACCCCGGCCGCATAAGTGGCCGTGCCGCTGCTGCGGCTGAGGGAAACTGGCCGGTAGCTGCTGCCAGCCGGCCCAACCGGAAAATCCACGGCCGTAGTGCCTACGGGGCGCCGCAGCTGCCCCGCACCGTCGGTAACGACGAAGCGGGTGCTGCTGGCATTGCTGAGGGCCCCGGCCAGCGCAAAGTCAAACCCCGCCAGGCGCAGGGAGCCGCCACTTAAGTCGAGCACGCCGGCGTTGAGCGGCGTGCCCAGGACAGCGCCGACGGCATTGGCCACCTCCAACGTGGCCAGGCTGCCTGCGCCCGACGAAGCTATGGTTTGCAGTACTGAGCCGTTGAGCTGCCACAGGCCCGCACCGGTCCCGATGGTACCGGCGTTGCCCAAGTCGCCGGTGAGGCGCAGGGTGCCTTGGTTGTCGAGAGTGCCGGCGGCCATGATGGCCACGTTGCCGGTCACAGTGATTTCGGCAGTTGGACTCACCGTGAGGATGCCACCGGCGACGGTGAGCTGTGCACGGGCCGGGGCGGCCAGGCCCAGGGCAAGCGCCAACGCGCCTGCGGCCAAGAGTATATTAGTGTGCATAGCTATAAGCTGTGGGATTGAGGGGTAAGGGGAATGCTGACTGTGCTGAGGGTGCGAAAAGCAGCTTGTTGGAGCCGCGCTCGCGTACATGCCCATCATTTGTCCAGCTTTTTGTAGGGTTTTCGGGGTCTGGCTTTCTTCGTACCAGCTGTAGCGCGAGTTCAAATGCAAGCCGTTTCGGCCCTAAGGCTTGAAAACCAGGAAAGAGAATCGGCTCTGAGGAATTATAGCGCTTCCCGCATCAGTGTTGCTGATGTCGATTGCGAAGGCCCCGATGTTGTTGTTGACAGATGTCCCGTTCCTAGTGAGAATAACTGACCGTGCGGGTGAGGAAGCGCTGCTCAGGCTAGCCAGCATCACGGCCGAATTCATGTCTAAAGCAGCCAGGTCAGTTGAGGTCAGGGTGATGATGTAATTGCCTGTGCCAGCGGTGTGCGTAACGGTGAAATTGCCCGACCCCGTGATGATGGTCCCGTCACTTTCGACCTTTCCGTAGGCCACGGGCAGCATATTGGTCGCGCCGGTGGTAGATGAGGAGGTGATGGCGCCTTTAATGTTCAGGGCCGGGCCCGTTCCAGCCTGGTTGATTTCGACGGCGGCAACCGTGCTGGCGGCATTGCCCTGGATGAAGTAGCCGGCCCGGCCCGTGCCGTAGGCCCCGCCGTACACACCCGAAGCCCCCGCGTTGGCCGTGCCAATGAGCGCATAGCCATTGTTGCCCAAAGCCGTGCCGCTCACGCCGTAGCCGCTGCTCCCGGTGGCCTCGCCGCGCACGCCGACGCCGCTGGTGGTAGTGCCGAGCACTCCGGTGCCGCTGCTGTTGCTGCTGGTGCCCTCTACCCCGGCCACCCCGCCCACGTTGCCGGCCGCCGTGACGCCGTATACGCCGCTGCTGCTGGTGCTCGTGCCCTGCGCGCCGTAGCTACTGGCGCTGCTGCCGTACACGCCTACCCCGCTGGTGCTGGTGCCATTCACGCCGTAGGCGTTGGTAGCCATGCCCTGTACGCCGTAGCCGCCGGTGGCCGAGGCTACGCCGCGCACGCCGTAGCCGCTGGCGGTGGTGCCCAGCACGCCCACCGATTGGAAGCCGGCCGCACCGCTGCCCACCACGCCCGCCACCGAGTTGATGGTGGACTGGCTGGTGCCGTACACGCCCGCACCGCTGGTGCTGCTGCCGGCTACGCCGTAGCTATCGGTAGCCGAGCCGGCCACGCCAAAGCCGCCGCTGGCCGAGGCAATGCCGCGCAGGCCGTAGCCCCCGGTCGTGAGGCCGAGCACGCCGCTGCCCGTGCTGCTGCCGCTTTTATCATTGCCCAGCACCCCGGCGGCATTGCCAGTCGTGCCGCTGGTGATGATGCCTTCCACGCCGATACCGTCGACGCTGGCGCTCTGCTTCACGCCGCGAATGGCGGCCTGGGCCGAAGTGGCGGTGTTGACGGCGCGCAGGGCGGGCCGGTCGCCGGCCGTGCTGATGTAGGCAGCCGTAGAATCGTTGCCCGAGTTGGCGTTGACGAACTGCGCCACCCGGCCCACGTCGCCACTGGCTTTAAGGCCCTGCACCGCCAGGCCGGTGGTGGAGTTGCCGTACAGGGCCGTGCCGCTAACCGAGAAGCCGCTCACGCCCCGGCTGCTCGTGGCACGACCATCAACCCCATAGCCGCTGCTGCCGGTGGCCGTGCCGCGCACGCCGTAGCCATTTAGGGTGGTGCCCAGCACGCCAATGCCCGAGCCGCTGGTTGTGTTGGTGTTGTCGCCCTGTACGGCGGCGGCGGTGGTGCTGGTTGCCGTGCCACTCACGGCCTGGCCCGTGCCGGAATTGGTGAGTGAGAAGAGCGGACTGGCGTTGTTGGCCGTGCCACTGTAAGGCAAGGCCAGGTCGCGACTGGCGTCGAGAAAGACCCAGCCGCCGGTGCCGGCGTAGTACCAGAAGCCGGTTTGGGCGCCGCCCGCGGCCGTGCCATCGGTTTGGTACACCATCAGGCCCTGCGGCGGGGTGGTGATGGCCGCGCGCTGGGTGGCCGTGAGGCGCGGAATGAGCAGGCCCTTGTCGGTGGCTTTGATGTCGAGGGCAGCTTTGCTGTCCGGGGTTGGGTTGCCGATGCCTACCTGGGCACGGGCCGAGGCAGCCACTAGCAACAGCCCAAGCAGCAGTGTGAGTTTGAGTATGGTTTTCATAAGGTCAAGGGAAAGGTGGGGGGTCAAGCCGAGAATTGATTGAAGGGGATTTACCGGCCATTGGCAGTGGGCGCGGTGGGTAGGCGCTGGGCCAGTAGCCAGTCCCAGAAAGTGGGGTCGGTGTACACGTTATCGGCGATGAAATGGCCTTCCGTGGGGTATTCGGTGTACTTGGCGGGGTGGCCGGCGGCTTGCAGAGCAGCCACCACCTGGCGCGATTCGTTGGTAGGCACCACCTCATCTTTAGCCCCGTGAAACACCCAGACGGGCGTGCGCCCCACCGCAGTAGCGGTGGCAACGCAGGAATAAAGTGGCTGGCTTTTGTAGGCAGTGAGCGTGGGCGACGCAAAAGCCTGCTCGAACCAGCCGGGCACCACCACGCCGCCCGCCAGTGGGGCTACGGCAGCGAATTTGCCGGGGTATTTGGCCGCCAGGTACCAGGTTCCGTAGCCACCCAACGACAGCCCCGTGAGGTAGAGACGAGTAGGGTCGGCCTTGAATTCGGCCACCGTCTGGTCGAGGGCCTGCAGGGCCTGCTCGGCTCCTTCGCCAAACCACAGCTCAGGCGCGGGCTCTTGCGGAAACACCGCCAGGAAAGCACCGAAACGCTGCGGCATTTTATGCGAGTAGAGCTGAATGACGCTGCCCAGGCCGTGGCCCATCTGCAGCTCATTGTCGTGGCCCCACTCGCCTACCCCGTGCAGGTACAGCACCACGGGATAGGCATTGCCGGGCTTGTAATCTTCCGGCACGTACACGCGGTAGGCGTAGGTGTGCTTGCCCACGGTGAGCGTGCGCTTCAGAAAGCCCGTTTCGACACGCGCGGCGGGAGTGTTTTGTGCCCACGCCACGGGAGCGAGCAGCAGCAAACTTAGTAAGACCGAATGCTTCATGGTAGATTTTATGTGGTGCAATGGCGCAGCTGCTTGTGCGCAGCCTTAGGTGGCCGCTACCGGGCCCTGGCGAAGCTGAAGCTGAAGCTGCTGCTCGTGCCGCCTTGAGTGCCAGCACAGGGACCTGGGAAAGGAGATTAGGAAACAGGGCTGAGAATGATGGTGAATAGCCGCAGGCTAGCGGGTAGCGGCAGCTACCGGAGCAGCAGGCCCGGGCCGCAGGGCTTGCTCCAGGGCGCTCAGGCGGGCATCGGCGCTGGTTTGGCCCGCTTGCACGGCCTGCAGCTGCTGGCGAAGCTGGGCGTTTTCGGTCTTGAGCTGGTCGTTCTGCTTGGCCAGCTCCTGCACCGACTGCACCAATGGCACCACAAACTGGCCGTAGCTCAGGCTGTAGTGGTCGCGGCTGGTGGTGGGAGCATGCACCGCATCGAACGCATAGCCCAGGTCGCGGGCCGCCTGCTCTACTTCCTGGGCCAGAAAGCCCGATTGCACGGCTGCCTGGGCATCGGGCGTGAACCCGGCCGGCAGCACCCCGCTCCGCGTGAAAGCATCGAGTTTGGCGTGGTCGAAGCGGTAGGTGACTGGCCGCAGGCGCGTGATGAAGGAGAGGCCCGGTACGTTGGCCTGGACCTGGTACTTGAAGCGCGCATCCGAAGGGTTCGAGAAGCCCACTTGCCCTTCGATGATGGTGACGCTGGCGTTGCCGAGGCGAATTTTATTCACGGAGTTCACCACCGCCCCATACCCCACGGCCGTGGCGTTGCCGATGCTGGGACTGCTCACGTCGGTGTTGGCGCCCAGGAAGGTGTTTTGGCTGCCGAACTGCAGCGTGGCGCCCGCGTTGTAGCCCAGGGCCGTTACGCTGGAGCCCCCAACGGATTGGGCCGCCGCCAGCCGCCCGATGAGCGTGTTGTTGTCGCCGCCGGTGTTGGCCACGCCCGCCGCGTTGCCCACAAAGGTGTTGTTGTCGCCCACGTTGTTGGCCCGGCCCGCCTGAAAGCCGTCGAAGTGGTTGCCGGCGCCGGTGGTGTTGGCGTAGCCCGCCTGGTAGCCCACGAAATGGTTGCGGCTGGCGGTGGTGCTGGTCAGGCCTGCCTGGTAGCCGCTGAAGTAGTTGTTGAAACCCGAGGTATTGGCCACCCCGGCCTGGTAGCCCACGAAGTGGTTGTTGGTGCCCGTGTTGCCAAAGCCCGCCTGGTAGCCCACCGCCACGAGGTAATCCTGAATGTTTTTCTGGCCGGCCTGGTAGCCCACCAAGGTCACTTGGTCGGCATCGGCTACGGGGAAATAGCCAGGGCCCTTGCCGGCCTGGTAGCCGAGCTTGACGTTGGAGCTCCCCCCGATGTCGCGGCCCGCTTCGAAGCCCAGCGCGACGTTGCCCGTGGCGCCTTGCACCTGCCCGGCGGCGTCGTAGCCCACGTAGGTGTTGTTGTCGCCGGTGGCGTTGGCGCTGCCCGCGCTGTTCCCCAGGAAGGTGTTTTTGCCGCCGGTGGAGTTGCTGCTCCCCGCTACCACGCCCACGAAAACGTTGTTGGCGCCGGTGGTGCTTTGGCGGCCGGCCTGGGCCCCCAGCATCACGTTGCTGCTGCCGGTGCTCACGGCCAGGCCGGCGCGCTCGCCCACCAGGGTGTTGTCGTAGCCGGCCGTCATGTCGGTGCCCGCGTTGGCACCGAGCAGGGTATTGCGGCTGCCGGCCTGGTTGGCGTCGCCCACGTGGTAGCCCAGGTAGGTGTTGCTGTCGCCGGTGGTGTTGCCTTTGCCGGCCTGGTTGCCCTCGAAGGTGTTGTTGTAGCCGGTGGTGTTGGCGTAGCCGGCCTGGTAGCCCACAAAATGGTTGTCGCTGGTGGTGGTGGTGTTGTACCCGGCATTATAGCCTATCAGCACGTTGCGGCTTTCGGTGCTCGAGGTGGGCTGGCCGGTATCGTAAAACCCGAACACGGTGTTCTCATCGCCCGCCGCATTGCCCTGGCCGGCCCGGTACCCAACGTACAGGTTAGAGCGGTTTCGTGGTCAGTGTATACAAGTAGGTGTTTCTTTGCGGCATGAAACCGTACTCCAC